>JAHFQV010000001.1:0-106410 GCA_023259175.1 Oxalobacteraceae bacterium
GATAGCGATGTACGCGACAAGCTCGACTTAAATGCGCGTCTTTTGCAAACTTCGCCAGTTGCCGAAACGGCTTTCCGGCAAGCGGCTCTTTGGGCGGAATATGGCAATGAATTGCAAGCACATCTGCAATTTCAAAAAGCTGCGCTGGCGTATCCTATGCAAGCAGCTATGTATGCGCAGCGATATGAAATTTTGGCTGCGAGTGAGCCAGACAATTACCTTGGACTAGCCCACTTCGCAAGGGAAGAACTGAGTCGCTTGAAGCTTAAATAATCCCCAAATGCTGCGTTCCCGCCGACAAATCTCGGTGGCTGGCTTCTTTGCCGCGTAGCTTGATAGCGAGTCGTAATTCATTGACGGAATCGGCGTTGCGTAGCGCATCTTCGTAACTGATGAGGTCTTCTTCGTGCAGATTGAATAGCGATTTATCGAAAGTCATCATGCCGAGTTCTTCGGATTTTTTCATGATCTCTTTAATTTCATGCACATCGCCTTTGAAGATGAGATCGGAAATGAGCGGAGAGTTGATCATGATTTCAATGGCGGCGATACGTCCTTTTTGTGCTTTGAGCGGGATCAAACGTTGTGAGATCACGGCTTTTAAATTGAGCGATAAATCCATTAAAAGTTGTGGGCGGCGCTCTTCCGGGAAGAAGTTGATCATGCGATCTAGGGCTTGATTTGCGCTATTGGCGTGCAGGGTCGCTAAGCAGAGGTGGCCTGTTTCAGCAAATGCGATGGCTAAATCCATGGTTTCGCGGGAACGGATTTCGCCAATTTGTATGACATCGGGTGCTTGGCGCAGGGTATTTTTCAGGGCGATTTCCCAGCCATCGGTATCGATGCCGACTTCGCGTTGGGTGATGATGCAATTGCCGTGCGGGTGTACGTATTCAATCGGGTCTTCAATCGTGATGATGTGACCGTAGCTATTGGCATTGCGATGCCCGACCATGGCCGCGAGCGTGGTTGATTTACCCGAGCCAGTTGCGCCGACCATAATCACCAGGCCGCGTTTGGTCATGGCGATTTCACGTAGTTGATTGGGGAGTCGTAATTCTTCAAACGTCGGAATGCTGGAGGTGATGGTACGCAATACCATGCCGACCCGGCCTTGCTGTAAGAAAGCCGATACCCGAAACCGTCCTAAGTTGGGTGGGTTAATCGCAAAATTACATTCCTTGGAGGATTCAAATTCAGACGCCTGTCTATCGTTCATAATCGCTCGCGCCAAGTCTATCGTATGCGCTGGCGAAAGCACTTGATTTGAGACAGGCGTGACCTTGCCATCGATTTTAAATGCGGGCGGAAAATCGGCAGTGATAAAGAGGTCGGAACCGTTTTTGCTCATCATGAGTTTGAGCAAATCGTTCATAAATTTAGTGGCCTGATCGCGTTCCATGAATACTCTCTAACAGTCTGAATGAATCTAAATTAATCTTAATTGAAAAGCTGTTCTTAACCTGGGAAATTGTCAGGAATTTTGGCAGCCGCGCGTGCAGTTGCTGCAGAAATGACGTTTCTGCGCACCAGATCAGATAAATTTTGATCTAGGGTCTGCATCCCTACATTGCTGCCGGTTTGAATCGCTGAATACATTTGTGCCACTTTGGCTTCGCGTATCAAATTGCGAATAGCCGGGGTGCCGACCATGATTTCATGCGCGGCGACGCGGCCGGTACCGTCTTTGGTTTTTAAGAGTGTTTGCGAAAT
Organism: Oxalobacteraceae bacterium; assembly: GCA_023259175.1. Classification (GTDB taxonomy): domain Bacteria; phylum Pseudomonadota; class Gammaproteobacteria; order Burkholderiales; family Burkholderiaceae_D; genus Undibacterium. Next base: position 1,714 of record JAHFQV010000001.1, read on the forward strand.
GACCGCTTGTAGTGATTCGGAAAGCATGGAACGCACCATCTCTTTTTCTTCCGCGGGAAAGACATCGATAATACGATCTATGGTTTTTGCAGCGGAGGAGGTGTGCAAAGTTCCAAAGACCAAATGGCCGGTTTCGGCTGCGGTCAGCGCCAAGCGTATGGTTTCAAGATCACGTAACTCGCCGACCAGAATGACATCGGGATCTTCCCGTAAAGCCGAGCGTAGCGCGTTGGAAAACGAATGGGTGTGTGGTCCGACTTCACGTTGGTTGATCAAACATTTTTTTGAATCATGGACAAATTCAATCGGGTCTTCCACGGTGAGAATATGTCCGTATTCGCTTTCGTTAACGTGGTTGACCATACCGGCTAAGGTGGTGGATTTTCCTGAGCCAGTTGGGCCGGTTACCAAAACCAAGCCGCGTGCCTTTAAGGAAAATTCGGCAAAGCACTTGGGTGTATTGAGTTGTTCCAGTGATAAAATCTTGGACGGAATGGTACGCATGACCGCAGCGGCGCCGCGTTCTTGGTTAAAGGCGTTGACACGAAATCGCGCAAGGCCGGGAATCGAGAAAGAGAAGTCGCATTCTAAATTTTCTTCATAATGCTTGCGTTGACCATCGTTCATAATGTCATAAACCAACGCGTGCACATCTTTGTGCTCCAAAGGCGGCAGATTGATGCGGCGCACATCGCCGTGCACCCGTATCATGGGTGGTAGCCCTGAAGACAAGTGAAGATCGGATGCATTGTTTTTAACTGAAAAAGCGAGGAGTTCTGAAATATCCATGGTGAATCCGATACGATTGGTAGAAATGGAAACGTCGGCAAAAAAAGGGGCTTGTGTATGTTAAATAAACTGTTCAAGCCACTCGACTTGGCATGGGCTTCCAAAATGAGACTGAGTGTCTGATTATGTCCTTAATTCTTAAAAACTTGCAAGCCGTCAACGCTATAATTGCGCAAGCAGCCCACAGTGTTGGTCGAAATCCCGAAGAAATTGTGTTATTGGCAGTGTCGAAAACTTTTCCTGCTGAGGCAGTTTGGGAGGCGATGCAATATGGGCAAAGCGCTTTTGGTGAAAACTATTTGCAAGAAGCTTTGGGTAAAATAAATTTGCTTCAACAATGGTGCGCCGCCGCTGCGCATGCTCCTCCGGTCTGGCATTTTATCGGACCGATACAAAGCAATAAAACGCGCGCAATCGCGGAAAATTTTGCGTGGGTGCAGTCTGTTGAACGCCTCAAGATTGCACAAAGACTGTCCGAGCAACGACCCTCGGATATGCCTGAACTACAGATTTGTTTGCAGGTGAATATCAGCACCGAAGCGAGTAAAAGTGGGGTCACTCCCGATGCGGTGCTTGAATTGGCCCAGCAAATTTCACATTTGCCGCGTTTGCGTTTGCGGGGACTGATGGCGATTCCACAAGCGAATGCGAACCTGCAACAGCAGCAGCAAGATTTTGCTAAGATGCTCGATTTGATGAACAGTCTTCAGTTAAGTGGATTTGCAGTCGATACATTGTCGATAGGGATGAGTTCTGATATGGCCGAGGCGATTGTAGCGGGGAGCACCATGGTCAGGGTCGGGTCGGCGATCTTTGGAAAGAGGGATTATGCACATTAGTTTGAAAATTGCTTTTATTGGCGGCGGAAATATGGCCAGCGCTTTAATCGGTGGCTTGCTACAAACAAAAATAGCCACGGCAGCCACAGCAGATGCAGAAACAGAATTACGCCCAGAGTTGATCCATGTCGTCGATGCACACGCGCCGACCTTGAGTCGAGTGCAATCCCAATGGGGTGTGCAAACTTCCCTGGTCATCGACGATCAAATTAGAAATTGTGATGTCATTGTCTTCGCAGTGAAACCGCAAAATATGCGCGAAGTGATCGACCAATGCGCTCCTTTCATCGAGAAGCAATTGCTGATTTCTGTCGCCGCAGGTGTGCGTGCAGAGACGATTGCAAGTCGCCTAAATGCTTATCGCAAAATTGTACGGGCGATGCCCAACACACCTGCCTTGATCGGCCTCGGTATGAGTGGATTGTTTGCGCTCGATGCGGTGAGTGAGGACGAAAAAAATTTGGCGCAAATGATTTTAGCGGCGGTAGGTGAAACGCTGTGGGTCGATCAGGAAAGTTTGATCGACGCAGTGACCGCAGTGTCCGGCAGTGGACCAGCTTATGTTTTTTATTTTATCGAAGCGATGCAAGCGGCGGCGTGCGAACTAGGCTTAAGCCCAGCCCAAGCGCAAAGTTTGGCACTGGCCACTTTTAACGGCGCAGCACAATTGGCTAAGCAATCGGAAGAAAGCATCGCTAGTTTGCGAGAACGGGTGACATCCAAAGGCGGCACGACCTATGCGGCCTTAACAAGTATGGAACAAAGCGCAGTTAAACCTGCCATCGTACTGGCCATCAAAGCAGCAGCACTTCGCGGACAAGAGTTAGGCGATGCGTTTGCCAAGGATTAAAAATCAGTTGAGATCAGTCAATTTTAAAAGATAAGGACGCAATGAAGACTCCGAAAAGACTACAAGCTTTAGTCGATGAAGGCATGATAGATGAAGTGCTTTCGCAATTGATGAGTGGTAAAGAGGCCAGTGTCTATGTCGTGCGTTGTGGTACTCAGCTACGCTGTGCAAAAGTGTATAAAGAGGCGACACAACGTAGTTTTAAGAATGCAGCGGTGTATCAAGAAGGCCGCCAAGTCAGAAATAGTCGTCAGGCGCGCGCAATGGAAAAAGGGACGCGCTACGGAAAAAAGATGCAGGAAGAGGTTTGGCAAAATGCCGAAGTCGATGCGCTCTACAAACTAGCTGCGGCCGGTGTGCGTGTCCCTAAGCCTTTCCTCTGCTATGAAGGCGTGTTGTTGATGGAGTTGATCACGGACAGTGATGGCGCAGTCGCACCACGCTTAAATGACGTGCACCTGAGTCATGCAGAAGCCCTTCAAACCCACGCACAATTAATCAAGCAAGTCGTTCTCATGTTATGCGCAGGTACGATTCATGGCGATTTGTCTGAATTTAATATTTTGTATGCCAATCAAGAACCCATCATTATCGATCTACCGCAAGCGGTGAACGCATCGGGCAATATGGGCGCGGCGACGATGTTGGAAAGAGATGTCAACAATCTGGCCCGCTATTTGAGCCAGTATGCCCCCGAACTGGCTCATACGCAGTACGCCAAGGAAATCTGGAAACACTACGTCGCAGGGAATTTAAAACCTGAAACCGTACTAAGCGGCCGTGTGGAGCAAGATAAACGACCCGTCAACGTCAAGGCCGTGATGCAGGAGATTGAATTAGTGAAGAAAGAAGCGGAAGAAGCTTTTTTGCGACGACAAACTACGGCGTTTTAAGTCCATCTAAAACACCCCCCATAAAAATAGCAGCGCCAAAATAATTATTGTGTAAAAACGCACGAAAGCAGTTCTCGGCGTTGCGGTCTTTGATGAGCTTGTAGTGGAAGTACGCGATGCCGATTGCGCAGCCGATTCCTAGGTAAAAATACGCCCCGCGGTGTAGCGTGAATCCGACATAGGCGATCAATAATAAGCTCACGCCATAGCTGAACATGATGGCGCGGATATCCCATTGGCCAAAGGTGATTGCTGAGGTGCGTATCCCGATCTTGAGATCATCTTCGCGATCTACCATCGCATATTCCGTATCGTAGGCGATAGCCCAAAAAATGTTTGCAATCAGTAGTAACCAGGCGATGGTCGGCACCTTTCCAGTTACTGCGGCAAATGCCATTGGAATGCCGAAGCCAAATGCAATGCCTAGGTAGGCTTGGGGGATGGCGAAAAAGCGTTTGAAATAGGGATAGCTCGCTGCGACGATGAGTGCCAGTACTGAGAGCTGCTTGGTCAAGAGATTGAGCGGCAAAATGAAGGCAAATGAAATCAAGGCCAGCAGTGCGGCCAGCACAAGTGCTTCCCAAGCATGTAGTTTGCCGCTGGTGAGGGGTCTTTGCGCTGTGCGTTGTACATGCTTATCAAACTCGCGATCGGCAAAATCGTTGATGGCGCATCCGGCCGAGCGCATCAACACGGTGCCTAGAGTGAAGATGAGCACATGCTGCCAATTGGGCGCGCCGTTCGAGGCGATCCAAAGTGCGTTTAGGGTCGGCCACAGCAGCAGCAAAATGCCGATGGGTTTGTCTAGTCTTAGGAGTTGAATGTAGAGATGAATTCGATGTTCAATTGCGTGCATACGGAAATAGTTTAGTTTGGTTTGCTAGTGTGATCTTATTGCGAAAAACTTGCCTCGTCGAGAAATTGTACGCCGTTGAGTGGGCAATTTCTGATTGCATTACGGATCGCATCGATGGCCGCGATACGGGTGAAGCTTTTGCGCCATGCAATGACGACGCGACGTTGCGGTGCTCGCTCGGTGCCAGCGCCATTGGCAGTGCTCGTGAAGGGCAGATATTTGAGCATACCCGGATTGCCAATTGCGTCGTTGATGGAGGTCGAGGGTAATACGGTGATGCCGATGCCTGAGGCGACCATATGGCGTATGGTTTCTAATGAGGAGCCCTCGAAGGTGCGTGCGATGCCATCGCTTGCGGTGGAGAATCGGGCCATTTCTGGACAGATTTCAAGTACCTGATCGCGAAAGCAATGACCGTTGCCGAGCAGGAGCATGGTTTCAGATTTGAGCTCGCTCGCGGCAATCGAGGCACGATCTGCCCATGCGTGATCGGGCGGAACAGCGACTACAAAAGACTCATCATACAAGGCTTGTACCATCATGTTTTGATCTGGCAAGGGGAGTGCCATGATGGCGGCATCCAATTCGCCTTGTCTTAATAAGTCGATCAGTTTGACGGTGAAATTTTCCTGTAGGATCAGGGGCATTTGCGGCACACTCTGTATCATGTTTTTGACCAGATTGGGTAGCAGGTAGGGTGCGATTGTGTAGATGATGCCTAATCGGAATGCACCGTTTAAAGGATCTTTGTTTTGTTTGGCAATTTCTTTGATGAGGGCTGTTTGCTCTAGCACGCGCTCGGCTTGAGCGACGATTTGGGCACCGAGTAATGTCGTTGATACTTCGATACCGCCACGCTCAAAAATGATGACACCTAATTCATCTTCCAGTTTTTTGATTGCGACCGATAGCGTCGGTTGCGCGACATAACAAGCCTCGGCCGCGTGGCCAAAGTGTTTGTGGCGCGCAACTGCGATGATGTATTTGAGTTCGGTCAGTGTCATAGTGACAGTGTGGCACAGACTCGCTAAAAGATCAGCCTTTCAAGTAAATTTTTGCGTAAATTTGCCCCTGGCATTTTTCTCGAATTTATCCTATGACCGCATTTATTGGGGATGGGGTAAGGGGAGCGTTTCTTCTCCGCGCAAGCTGGCCAGTATCTGTTCCATGTAAGCCGATGCAAAGCGTTGCCCATGTTTTGATTCTCGCAAAGCGACGAACCACTCGCCTAGTATCGCCATGAGTTGAGGCGCTTCTTTCGCACGCTCTATGCGTCTGATGAGATCGGCAGAGAGCAAACCCATGTAAGTATGGGCGGTCGTCGTCATAAAATCCTTAATTTCCCGTAATTTTTTTTCGTCTTGTAGAAAGACACTTGTTTTGGGTTTTGCGTGGCTTGGAATCTGTACTGGTGGGGTCGGTTGTTCAAGTGGTGTCAGCACTTCGGGTTGGGCATTGACGGGGTTCTCTTGCTGGGACGAATCGACTTGTGGGTGTAATCGGATGAATTCTTGCTTTGTCAAAAAATCGATGATGTGACTGAGTTCATCCTTGGGAATGGGTGACATCAGTTTGTCTAGACGTTTGATACCATCGAGCATAATCAAGACACTACGTTGTCGGGTGTTTAAACCCGCACGTCTTTGTACGACTTCGTCACGTCCTTTTTGAGTTTTGGTAAAAATACTTGACCATACATTTAAGCCGTGTAGTCCAGTTGACAATGCGTGTGCGTTCATTTGCATTCTATTCTCCTATGTCGTTAACGGGATAACGCATAGAAGAATACTGCTGTTTTATGACTGCTTGATGGCAAGCAAATGGCTGTTTTATCTGGAGGCGCGCGTAATGGAAAGCCTCGGTTTAATCTGCGCTATGCTTAAGTGCTTTCATGACTTCTCTATGCCCCTGAGTAATTCCATTTTCAGGGACGATTTGCCCGTTCATCTCTTTTACTTCGGCTAAACGGCTCAATAACTGTTCGTCGATATCGCTGCCACGTCCTAGGAATACACCCTCCGTGAGCGTGATGTGGGCGGCCTCGAAGCTACCGCCACCCGCGCACAAGATGGTGCGACTTGGGGCATCTTGGGCGGTGAGCGCCAGCATGGCAGGGACGACATCGCTGGGGCTAATCGCATCGAGCATGGCTTGCGGGTATAGACCGTCGGTCATCCGGGTGGCTGCCGTGGGGGCAAGTGCATTGACACGAATGTCGTTTTTCGCGCCTTCGATGGCCAGGGTTTGCATCAGGCCGACTAAGGCCATTTTGGCTGAGCCGTAATTGCATTGCCCGAAATTGCCATACAAGCCGGAGGAAGAAGTCGTCATCAAAATGCGGCCGTAATTTTGCGCTACCATGCTCGCCCAAACCGCTTTGCAGCAATGCACACTGCCCATTAAATGCACATCGAGCACCGAGCGAAAATCATTCATGTCCATTTTTGCAAACGATTTATCTCGCAAGATACCCGCATTGTTCACCAAAATATCGATGCGCCCCCACTTGTCCAAGACTTCTTGCACCATCGCTTGCACTGCTGCGAAATCGGTCACTGACGCGCCATTGGCAATCGCCTCGCCACCGGCTTGAATGATTTCGTCTACCACAGCCTGTGCCGCAGTGACAGAGCCACCAGAACCGTCGCGTGCACCACCTAAATCGTTGACCACGACTTTGGCACCACGTTTGGCTAAGGCCAGTGCATGCTCACGTCCTAGACCACCGCCTGCACCGGTAATAATTGCGACACGGTTTGTGAAGTTAAGGCTCATGGGGCTTTTCCTTTGCTTGAAGACAGGGTAAGACCATAAGGTAACTGAATTATTCGAGAAGCGATAGTTGTATCCGAAAGGGAATGTCGGCTAGCTACGACAGCGGCTGGTGAATTTAGAGCAGGGCGATTGCATGAAGCCGTATCAAACCATAAACCACTCAACATAGGTAAGCAGCATGCTGCTTACCTGTGTTGAGAGGTTTTTTGGTTCTTTTATTCATGCAATCGCCCTAGAATTTAGAGTTTCAAGGGTTGTGACTTGAGTTTTTGCGGCCATCATCGCAAATTGAGCGTGAAATCTGGTTTAGACGCGCAGGAATTCCTCACGTTGTCCCATCCAGCGTTGCAGATGAAGTTCGACCGTGGCAAGGTCATTGGCGAGTAATTCTAAGGCGAGATTGCGGGCTTTTTCCACCAGATGCGTGTCGCGTTCTAGGTCTGCAAAACGGAGTAAGGCTTCGCCCGATTGACGTGCGCCTAAAAATTCGCCGGGGCCGCGTAGTTGTAAATCTTTACGTGCAATTTCAAAGCCATCGGTGCTTTCGCGCATCGTCAGTAGCCGTTGTTTGGCGGTGCCGCCGAGTGGACCTTGGTAGAGCAAAAGGCAGACGCTTGCTTGTGAGCCGCGACCGACGCGGCCACGGAGTTGATGTAATTGTGAGAGTCCGAATCGTTCTGCGTGTTCGATTACCATCAGGCTGGCATTGGGGACATCGACTCCGACTTCAATCACCGTCGTTGCAACCAAGACTTGAAGTTCATTGCGAATAAAAGCCTCCATGATGATTTGCTTTTCGGCCGACTTTAAACGCCCGTGGACCAAGCCGATACGACAATCCGGCAGTGCCTCACTGAGCATCGCGTAGGTGTCAGTGGCGGTTTGTAATTGCAAGGCTTCGGACTCTTCGATTAAAGGGCAGACCCAATACACTTGCTTACCTTCCCGAGCAGCGGCGTGTACCCGTGCGATCACTTCATCCCGGCGATTTTGGTCAATGACGCGGGTCGCAATTGGGGTGCGCCCCGGTGGTAATTCGTCGATGACCGAGACTTCTAAATCGGCGTAATAAGTCATGGCGAGGGTGCGCGGAATTGGTGTGGCGGACATCATGAGTTGATGTGGGATTTTTCCAGTTTCGGCTTTATTGCGCAGACTTAAACGTTGCGCCACACCGAAACGATGTTGTTCGTCCACGATGACTAAGCCGAGTTTGGCAAACTGCACACTGTCTTGAATGAGGGCATGCGTGCCGATCACCAATTGCGCTTCGCCATTAGCGATTAAAGTGTTCGCGGCTTCTTTTTCTTTTTTCTTTAGGCTACCGGTCAACCAAGTGATTTTGACACCGAGCGGCGCTAAGCATTGCGCGATTTTGCGGAAATGTTGTTCGGCTAAAATTTCAGTCGGTGCCATCAAAGCGGCTTGATATCCGTTGTCGATGGCTTGCGCCGCGGCTAACGCCGCAACGATGGTTTTGCCGCTGCCGACATCGCCTTGTAACAGGCGCTGCATGGGAAATACTTGTTTGAGGTCGGATCGAATTTCGGCCAACACCCGTTCTTGTGCGCGGGTGAGTTGAAACGGCAGATTCAACAAAAATGCATTGCAAAGTTCGCCGACCACTGGAAGTGCGGTCGCCCCCTTTGCGCGACGCGATGCCTGGGCGCGTTTGAGTGAGAGTTGCTGCGCCAGAAGCTCGTCGAATTTCATTCTTTCCCAAGCCGGATGGCTGTGTTCTAACAGACTGAACTGCTCAATATCAGGCGGGGGATTGTGTAAAAGTTTGACGGACTCCGCGAAATCTTTTAGGCCTAATTGCGTCACAAGCTCAGGCGATAAACTATCAAACCACTTTACTCTAGCCAATGCGCTGCTAATGGCTTTGCGCAGCATCGCTTGCGAAACGCCTTCGCCGGCGTGATAAACGGGGGTGAGTGAAGTTGGTAAAGGTGCGCCCAGATTGACGATTTTGTAGCTGGGATGGACCATCTCCGCGCCGAAAAAACCATGCCGTAATTCACCGCGGGCGCGTACTCGCATGCCGACCGCCATTTGCGTCACCTGACTGCCATAAAAATTGAGAAAGCGAAGCACGACTTGGCCGGTATCGTCAGAGAGCGTCACGACGAGTTGTCGTCGTGGGCGGTATTGAACCTCGCATTGACTCACTTCACCTTCGATTTGTAGTAGGCTGCCGCCGCGCATACTTGCCGCCCGCATCGTCATCATTTCCGTTTCGTCCTCATAGCGCATGGGCAAATGCAAAACAAAATCCATATCCGTGCGCAAGCCCAGTTTGGCAAATTTTTCTTCTAAGCGTAGCGGCTTACTTGCAGTAGGCGGTTTCCTTGGCTTGGCTAAGTTAGGAGTGGCTGTGGACATAGGTTAAAATGGCGGGTTGTAAATTGGCGTAGCGTGCGGCGACTAGTTGTGATTCTACTGGGTTTTTGTACAGCACCATGAATTTTGCTTTAAATTGTAGTTTATGTGCAAGCGATTTTACGTCTCCCCTAAATTGACTGTTTCTTAAAATGTATTCATTAAGTGATTTTGATTTTGAACTTCCCCCCGAGCTAATCGCGCAAACCGCCTTGCCTGATCGCACAGCGTCGCGGTTGTTGCAGGTCTCTGATGAGGGGCTTGTTGACCGTCAATTTGGCGCGATTTTAGACCACTTGTCTGCCGGGGATGTCTTGGTGTTCAATGATACGCGTGTATTGAAAGCGCGCTTTTTTGGGGTGAAAGCGACCGGGGGCAAGGTCGAAATGCTAGTTGAGCGCGTGATCAAAAATACCGCCGACGAACATATTGTGCACGTCCAATTGCGTGCTTCTAAATCGCCTTTGCAGGGCAGCCGGATTCGCCTTGCCGACGCGTTTGACGTGACGGTGGGCGAGCGTGCTGGCGAGTTTTTTACCCTGCATTTCCCAGGGGATGTGTTTGAGCTGATCGAGCAGTATGGACGCTTGCCATTGCCACCCTACATCAATCACGAGGCCGATGATTTTGATGAGCAGCGCTATCAAACCGTGTATTCGCGCGTACCCGGCGCAGTCGCCGCGCCGACGGCGGGTTTGCATTTTGATGAAGCTCTGTTAGAAAAAGCCAAGGCCAAAGGGATAGCCTTTGCCTACGTTACCCTCCATGTGGGGGCGGGCACATTTCAACCGGTACGGGTTGAGGATTTGAGTCAACACGCCATGCATAGCGAGTGGTACACCGTGCCGCAAGCGACGGTGGATGCGGTGCGCACAGCCAAAGAAAAGGCTAGATCGGTGGTATGTGTAGGCACCACCAGTATGCGTGCCATTGAATCGGCCTCGCAAAGTGGAGAGCTGCAAGCAGGTAGCGGCGACACGCGTTTATTTATCACCCCCGGTTATGTGTTTAAAACGGTCGATCAGCTCATTACCAATTTTCATCTACCTAAATCGACCTTGTTAATGCTGGTGTCGGCCTTCGCAGGTTACGATGCGATCAAAGCGGCCTATGCGCATGCGATTGCTCAACAATATCGGTTTTTTAGTTATGGTGATGCGATGTTGCTCACCAATCGTTCTTCTTCAAATTCTTAGGCTCATCCATTTTATGCTGCAATTCCAACTACTCAAAAAAGATAAAACCACGGCCGCGAGACGTGGTCGTATTACGGTGAATCATGGCGTGATCGAGACGCCGATTTTTATGCCAGTCGGAACTTATGGTTCTGTGAAAGCGATGTCGCCTTTGGAATTGAAAGAGATCGATGCACATATCATTTTGGGGAATACTTTTCACCTGTGGTTGCGTCCCGGTTTGGAGGTGGTGAATAAATTTGGCGGCTTGCATGCGTTTATGGGCTGGGACAAACCGATCTTGACCGACTCCGGTGGTTTTCAGGTTTTTTCTTTGGGTGCCATGCGTAAAATTACCGAAGAAGGCGTGAAATTTGCTTCGCCGATTAGTGGTGAACGCCTGTTCTTGTCGCCGGAAATTTCGATGCAGATTCAGCGCACTTTGAATTCCGATATTGTGATGCAATTTGACGAATGTACCCCGTATGAAATTGATGGCCGTCCAGCCACCAGCGAAGAAGCCGGGAAGTCTATGCGCATGTCCTTACGCTGGGCGCAGCGTTCGATCAATGAATTTAAAGACGGTGAAAATCCGAATGCTTTGTTCGGCATCGTGCAAGGCGGCATGTTTGAAAATCTGCGTGACGAATCCCTCGCTGCGCTCAATGAAATGGGTTTTGATGGCATGGCGATAGGTGGCTTGTCGGTGGGTGAACCGAAAGAAGATATGCTGCGTATTTTGTCGCATATCGGCCCCAAGCTTCCTGAAAACAAACCGCATTATTTAATGGGAGTCGGCACGCCAGAAGATTTGGTCGCTGGGGTGTCCAATGGCATTGATATGTTCGACTGTGTCATGCCTACGCGTAATGCAAGGAATGGCTGGATTTTCACGCGCTTTGGAGATGTCAAGATCAAGAATGCCCGCTACAAAGAGGACACCGCCCCTTTGGATGAAACCTGCAGCTGCTATGCTTGTAAAAACTTTTCCCGTGCTTACCTGCACCACTTGCATCGTACCGGAGAAATTTTAGGCGCACGTCTCAACACGATTCACAATTTGCATTACTATCTGGACTTGATGCGTCAAATTCGTGCGGCTTTGGACGAAGAAAAATTTGCCGAGTTTGTCGTGCAATTCAAAGCGGATCGCGCACGCGGGATTTAGGTTCTCGGAGCGTCTAAACATAGCGGGATAAGGAAAGAGGAAATAAAAATGTTGAATCGATCGAAGTTTTCCATTTTTCTCGCCTTCTTTTTTGCGCTGAATCTCACTGCCTGCGCAATGCCGAAGCAAGCGCCTGGTTTGTCCCCGTTCACGACGGATGGATGCAGTAATTTTCCTGATCATGCTCTGATCGGTAAAGCCGATTGGCACAATTGCTGCGTGGTGCATGACCTCGCTTATTGGCGTGGCGGCACGGCAGATGAAAGGCTGAAGGCCGACGAGGGACTCAAGGCCTGCGTCCACAAAGCCACCCAAAACGGGGTACTGGCCTCCCTGATGTACGAAGGCGTGCGCCTAGGCGGCGGCGCCTATTTCTACACCAGCTACCGTTGGGCGTATGGCTGGCCCTATGGGCGTGGTTACCAGGCCTTAACAAAGGAAGAAGACGAGCAAGCCAAAACCCTTGCGTCGATTTTCTTGAAAGCGAATCCACAGCTACTTTGCGTGCTTGAAGGGACAGCTTGTAAAGCGCCCTGAGTTCCGCCCTGACTTCTTTAATGCGACAAAAAAATGCCACGTAGAAAGCACTTTTTAAAGAAAGTGTCGCAGAAAACGACACTACTTCATTCCATTTAATTTCTTATCGTAAAAGCCATGCTTTGATGATAACATCAGCATTTTAGGCTCCTTAGAATTCGCCTCGCCTTTCTTGGTTACGAATTTCGTTTGTGGAATGTGTGCTTGCGCACGCATTACCGCTATGAAGTTCTAGCCAGTCGCTAAGCACGCAGGCGAATTCTATTTCCATTTCCTTGAGAACGATAATGACCACTTTACTGAGTGCTTCTCCCGAATTACTGTCTAGCTTGGCTAAGCCAAGTGTGAGTTATACCCGACGTGCCTGGGCCGCGATGGCCGGGCTGCTTCTTTTTCTGGGGGCATACTTATTTTTGGCGATTTGGTTTTTGCGAACCGCTTATCGTCTGAGTTTGGCCTCGAGTGGCGGTGTCGGAGTGATCGTCGGAATTTGCGCCGGACTTTTGGCGATCTTTATGCTGAAGGGATTTCTCTTTGTTAAACGGGGTGTCGCCGATCAGGTTTTGGAAATCACTCAAGCACAACAACCACGTCTTTTTGAGTTCTTGCATCAGTTGGCCGATCGTGCCGGTGCGCCGCGACCGCACAAGGTTTTTCTGTCGGCACGCGTGAATGCCGCGGTATTTTATGATTTGTCGATTCTTAATTTTATTTTTCCGTCCAAGAAAAATTTGGAAATTGGTTTGGGCTTAGTCAATGTCTTAAATCGCGGCGAATTAGAAGCGGTTTTGGCACATGAATTCGGGCATTTTGCGCAGAAGGCGATGGCGGTTGGACGCTGGGTCTATATCGCACAACAAGTAGCGGAAAATTTAGTCGCGCGACGTGATAAATTCGATGCCTTTCTCGACGGTTGGTCGCGCATCGATTTTCGTTTGGCGTGGATGGCATGGATTTTGTCTATCGTGATTTGGTCGATACGCTCGGTCGTTGATACTGCTTTTCGCGCAGTGATTTTGATACAGCGCGCACTATCGCGTGAGATGGAAATGAATGCCGATTTAGTCGCAGTGTCATTGACCGGAAGTGATGCCCTCATTCACGCTTTGCATCGTTTGCAGGCGGCGGACGATTCTTGGGGACGGGCGATTTCATTTGCTTTCGAAGAGAAATCTCGTGAAAAAGTCGTCGATGACGTCTTTGTTTTGCAGACCGCATTTCTCAAGAAAATGGCGACCTTGCTCAATGACGAAACCTATAGTGAGGTGCCCAACTTACCACTCGTGGGCGTTGAAAAGCACCGCATTTTTCGGGCGGAATTGGCGCAACCACCGCAGATGTGGTTGACCCATCCTATGAATCATGAAAGGGAAGCGAACGCGAAGCGGCAGTATGTGAAAGCGAGTATTGATGAGTCTAGTGCTTGGGGCATTTTTGATGATGAACTAGGACTACGTCGTCAAGTGACTGAGTTGATCTTGGACGCGGGCAAACTGGAAAAGGTGAGTGCAGAAATTTGTTTGACTTCCTTGGAAAAACAGTTCGATCGCGAGTATTTGAAAAGTCAGTATCGGGGCGTTTATTTCCATCGTTCCTGCGTTCGTGATGTCGCGCACTACGCCGATCTTTACGAAAAAATAGAGCACGTTAATCCCTATGATCTCGATAGTTTGTATCCAGACTCCTTGAGTCAAGAAATTCTTTTGTTAACGCAGTTGGAAAAAGAAATCGGTCAATTGCGTGCCATCAAAAATGGTCACTTGCAGGCGCAAGGTAAGCAACTCAATTTTAGGGGGCGTGAGCTGAAACGAAATGAGTTAAGCCAAGTCATCGAAGAGGTCGAACAAGAACTCAAGGGCTTAGAGCAGCGCTTGCACTTGCACGATAAGCGCTGCCGTAGCCTGCATCTGAGCGCGGCAAAAAAGATGGGCAATGCCTGGCCGGAATATTTGCGGGGTTTGCTCAATTTAATCCATTACGCTGAACATACCGCTGCCAATTTGCGCGACGCGAAAGCGCTGTTGCAAAACCGGATAGCAGTCGCAACGGCGACCCGTAAGGTCAGTGAATCAGGCATCTCAGAAATAATACAAAGCGCGAACGACTTGCAACATTTATTGGCAGTCATGTATCTCGATGCGGATCAGGTGGTCCTGGATAATATCGTGCGTCAGCGACTCGAGGTCAGTGATTGGAAATCCATGCTAGGGGAATTTAAATTGGGTGTTGCCAGTCGCGACAATATCAATGAGTGGGTGAAAGTAATTGATGGCTGGGTTGACGCGGCGGTGTCGGCCTGTGGCGCGCTGCGAGTGCAAGCCTTGGAGCAGCTACTAATTTCTGAATCGGTGATCGCGAAACATGTGCGTGCAGGCACGGAGATTATTCCAGCACCTGCGCCCTCTGTTTCACCACGCTCTTATGCTACGCTTTTGAACGGACAGGAAAGAAAACGCCAGACCCACTTAAATTGGTGGGCGCGCTTTCAAAATGCCGACGGCCCTTTCGCACTTTTTGCGCGCCTCCTGGTTGCCGGTGGAGTCGTGGTTGGGGTCTTGGGTTTCGGGATGCAAGTCGGTAGTACCACCATTACTATTTACAATGGTTTGGCGCGCGCCGTCGATGTCAAAATAGGGCAGCAAAGTCTTCATGTCGAGCCTTTGTCTCATCGTGAAATGAGTATTTTGGAAGACAAGCCTGTTTTGCTCACAACCCGCACCAGTGATGGCCAATTGGTTGAGCAATTCGACGTTGATGTGCAGCTGGCGTTCGGCCATTTTGTCTATAACGTTGCGAGCGCATCGCCGATGGTGGAATGGACGAATGTTTATGGTAATGGCAGTCCGCGCCCGGAACGCCAATTAGGAATTCCACGCTGGTTTGATACCCACGCGGATCACATTTTCACCGATCCACCGAAAACGGTTTCCTCAAAAACAGGGGGCGCGGTGCGTGATGTGCTTACCGGGTTTGCAAATTATTCGCCGGCCCAGCAAATGGCGGTCATCAAGGATGATAACGCCCGCAAGACCTTGATCTTGGCGCATGCGCGCTGGGATGAAACAGGGCGCTCGTCAACCCTAGAGTGGATGGCCGCCGCTCGAACGGATGAAAAAATGTTGGCGATTTTAGCGCTGCGATCGAAAGAAACGCCTAGCGATATCGTGGTCGGTCGAAATATGCAAGATGTTTTGAAAGGCAAGGAAAAGCTGGCCTATTGTGAAGGATTGCAGAAATTGGCAGCGGCGCAGAGCGAAGACGGAAATTTGCATTACCTCGCCATTCGCTGTGGCAATTACGATACCGCGCAAAGACAAGCGATGCTTGATGCCCATGCGAAATGGCCTGCAAACGCTTGGCTCAATTATGCCGCCGGATATGCTTACGCAGAGAATATGCGTTACCCAGAGGCGATGGCCTCATTTGAGCGGGCGCGCACCGAATTGCCGCAAATGAGTGTCGTGATCGCGCTGGAAAAATTGCGCTTGGCGCGTTTAATGCAAATCGCCGACACGGCGACCCTTACTCAAATCCTTAAAGGTGATGAGCGCCTACAGGGGATTCTCTCTATGGAGTCTCACGAAACACTGGAGGAACCCTATCTCCGCGCATTTCAAGCGCTCAATCAAGGGAAGCTTAAAGAAGCATTGGAGATAGTTAAAGATGATGCGGCGACTACTGCGCGCATTTTACGTTACGCTGCGGTGTCGGTCGGAGCGAGTGAAGACTTGCGTACCCGGGCTTTGGCATTGCCTAAGGAAGCCGGGATCGATAGCGATAGCGTTTGGTCCGCCGTTGCGCTGGCTTTGCAGACACATCAAGATTACGACGCTTATTTAAATTCACAATCCGACCTTCCGCCCGCCTATATCGACACTTGCCGGACGTTTATTGACAAACTTTCGCGGCGGGATGTGGTCGCGGCGGAAGCGAGCTTGCTGGGTTTGCCACCCGAATATCGCGCTAAATTCTTGAGTATTGGTATCGTGGTCTTGGGAACAAAAAGCCCGAGCGCTTGGCGTGAACAGGTGAAGCGAGGTTTGTTTGCCAACGAAAGACCCTACCTAGGTTAGCCCTTTTGTCGCAAAAATGTTTGATTGTCACGCAGTTTTGGCTGAGTTGACACGAACTGGGCTAGCGCTGGGAATTAAATTGTAAAAGCCCGCCTAGCTAGTGCTAGAATGTTGCGCTTCCGACAGGCGGGTTGTGGTAATCGTTTTGTAATTTAATTTTGAGTGGCGTAGGAAGGATAGCGACGCTCTTTAAATAGCGTGATTTGCCCCAAGATGTCATCGATTGTCATCGATTGCCATCGACTAGAAATGAGCGATGGATGGCGTGATTCACCTGCCTAGCCCTCATTTATTTATTAAAAAAATTATTTTCTGGAGTTTGATCGTGTTTATTTCCTATGCTTATGCGCAAGGCGCTGCCGCCGCTTCTGGACCACAAAGTTTGTTGAGCCTGTGGCCATTTCTGTTGATGTTTGCCGTCATGTATTTTGTCATGTTGCGGCCACAGATGAAGCGTCAAAAAGAACAAAGAACCATGCTCGAAGCATTGGCTAAGAACGATGAAGTTATCACTTCCGGTGGTGTGGTCGGTAAGGTTGTAAAAGTGACTGAAGCCTTCGTTACGATAGAAATTAGTGAGGGTGTGAAAATGCACGTTCAAAAAGCCTCAGTGACTACGATTATTCCGACCGGCACTTTGAAGACACTCTAAGATTTGCCCAAATCGAACATTATTTACTTTTAAAATGAAGCTGCCATGAATCGTTATCAAGCTTGGAAGTACGTCGTCATAGCCATCGCAATCCTGTTTGGTGTGATCTATACCATTCCCAATTTTTATGGGGAATCACCGGCGCTGCAAATTAACAGCACGAAAGCGACCGTGAAAGTCGATAGTGGGATGATTGCCAAGGTCGAGCAAGTGCTGAAAGAGGCGCAGGTCGCGACGAACGGTGTTAGTTACGAAAATAATGGTACGCAGGCTTCCATCCGTGCTCGTTTCCTCAGCACCGATGAGCAGTTTAAGGCCAAAGAAGTTTTGGAACGTGGCTTAAATACCGACCCCACGGATCCGATTTATAACGTCTCCTTTAATCTTTTGCCCAATACCCCTAAGTGGTTAATGAATTTGCGCGCCTTGCCTATGTATTTGGGTTTGGACTTGCGCGGCGGCGTGCATTTTTTGATGAAAGTCGATACCTCGGCTTTATTGAAAAATCGCTTGACGACTTTGCAGTCCAGTATTCGCTCTACCTTAAAGGACAAGGGAGCGCGTGATGTGGGGATTTCTAGAGTGGGCGATAGTCTTAAAGTGCGATTCTCGGATGCGGCAACCCGCAGCAAAGCATTGGAAATTTTACTCCCAGCGATGCGGGATATACAATTTGGGGAGGTCCCCGCAGCGGCCGATGCCAGCGAATTTTTCTTGCAAGCGACGATCAAACCGGAAGCGCTTAAAGAGTTGATGAGCGAAGGCGTGAAGCAAAATATTTCCGCCTTATCGAAGCGCGTCAATGAAATTGGTGTGGCTGAGCCGGTGATTCAACAACAAGGCGCGGATCGTATTGTGGTGCAATTGCCGGGCGTACAGGATGTGAATCGCGCGGAAATAATTATCGGTCGTACCGCACGTCTAGAAGTACGTTTGGTTGATCAAAGTATTGTCGGTCCGGTCAACGAAAATACACCGGTTCCTATGGGCTCAGAACTCTTTAAAGTAGGTCGTGACGCGCCGATTATTTTGTATAAGGATATTGTGGTCTCGGGTGATGCGGTTACCGGTGCAGTGGGACGCCTTGATGAAAATCAGCAGCCTGCGGTGTATATCGATCTTAATAGCGACGGTGGGCGACGTATGGGTGAAACCACCCGTCAAAACGTGGGTAAGCGCATGGCCTTTGTTTTATTTGAAAAAGAAAAAGGCGAGGTCTTGCAAGCGGCGACGATACAAAGCGTATTTGGCAGCAGTTTTAAAACGACGGGAATGGGCTCGGTGGGAGAAGCCAGTGAGTTAGCCTTACTCTTGCGCTCAGGTGCTTTGGCTGCGCCGATGGAAATCATCGAAAAACGCACCATAGGCCCGCAATTGGGGGAAGAAAACATCGCTAAGGGTAAGCATTCAACGATGTATGGTTTTGCTGCGATTGCGGTTTTTATGATCGCCTATTATTTGATGTTTGGCGTGTTTAGTGTGACGGCGTTAGCGATTAATCTTTTACTCTTGGTCGGCACGCTCTCATGCCTGCAAGCGACCTTGACCTTGCCTGGGATGGCGGCGATTGCGCTGGCACTGGGGATGGCGATTGACTCCAATGTTTTGATTAATGAACGGATACGCGAAGAACTGCGCGCCGGTAACTCTGCGCAAGCGGCAATCATGATGGGTTTTGATCGTGCTTGGGCGACGATTTTGGATTCCAACGTAACGACCTTGATCGTCGGTTTGGCTTTGTTGGTCTTTGGTTCTGGTCCGATTCGTGCGTTCGCAATTGTCCATAGCTTGGGAATTTTGACTTCGATTTTCTCTTCTGTTTTCGTCTCGCGTGGCGTGGTGAACTTGTGGTACGGACGGAAAAAGAAACTGAGCGCAATTTCGATTGGTCAGATTTGGAAACCGACGACATAGTCGAATCACAAAATGCGTTTGGAATGTGGTTTCTAAGCGCAGGGTTTTAGGCATTATTTTGGCAAGGTTTTGCCATCAATAAGGAAATACATAGGGCTTTATCATGGAATTATTTCGCATCAAACGAGACATCCCCTTTATGCGCCATGCGCTGGTTTTTAATGTCATTTCAGCGCTCACATTTGTCGCAGCCGTATTTTTTCTGCTGACCAAGGGTTTGCATTTGTCGGTAGAATTTACCGGCGGAACTTCCTTGGAAGTGAGTTATAGCCGGGCGGCGGATCTGGAAAAAATTCGTAGCACTTTGAAGGCAGCGGGTTTTGCCGAAGCGGTCGTACAGGGTTTTGGGAAAGCACAGGATGTCGTGATACGGATGCCCGTTCCGAAAGTGCATGGGGCTGCTGAGTTGACTGAAAAAGAAACCAATGCACAAGTCGCAGCGCAGAATGAAAAAGCATTCGCTGCTTTAAAGGCCGCAGATGCCGATGTGATTCAACAAAGAACCGCAACGGTCGGTGCGCAAATTGGTGATGAATTGGCGCATGATGGGGTGATGGCTTTGTTGTTTGTGATTGTGGGTGTGATGCTGTATCTGGCGATACGATTTGAATGGAAATACTCAGTATCAGCGATCATCGCTAACTTGCATGACGTGGTGATTATTCTCGGATTCTTTGCGTTTTTTCAGTGGGAATTTGATTTGGCGGTGTTAGCTGCGGTGCTGGCAGTCTTGGGTTATTCGGTGAATGAGTCTGTGGTTATTTTTGACCGGATTCGTGAAAATTTCCGTAAGCAGCGCAAGATGACAGTGACGGAAGTGATCGACAATGCGATCACTAGCACCATTTCGCGTACCATCATCACCCATGGTTGTACTCAGATGATGGTGTTGTCGATGTTGTTTTTTGGTGGGCCAACCCTAGAAGGATTTGCGAAAGCGCTGACCATCGGTATTTGCTTTGGTATTTATTCGTCAGTGTTTGTGGCAGCGGCCATTGCCATGTGGTTGGGCGTGAAGCGTGAAGACCTGATCGTGCCGCTGAAAGAAAAAGATGAGACCGATGGTGCGGTAGTATAAAGTACATTAAAGTACATCGAACTTCAAAAAACCAGCCTATGCGCTGGTTTTTTTTCGGCTTTTTTCATCCTGAGTGGACTTGTTGCGAACTTAGTTGAGGCGTATTGTCTAATTCTAGAATAGCCCTCCAATCAAATCCACAAAAAATGAAAATCTCCAAACCGATACAAATCTCCGCAGCTATTTTTTTACTCGCCGCTAGTGGCTATGTGGCTTGGCAAAAACGCGCCAATACTAAACCATCGCAAGAAATCATTGTGGGGCAAAAACTCGGGGCATCGGCGGCGGGGCAGGATAAGCCGGTGCTTGTGAATGTGATGGTGGCGCAAAAGCGTGATTATCCCGTGCGGCTTGAAGCCAATGGTGTTGTGACCGCGCTCAACGTGGTGGAGGTGCGTCCTCAGGTGAGTAGTGTGATTGAAAAAGTGCATATCAAAGAAGGGCAATTTGTGCATCAAGGCGATCTCTTGTTTAGCCTTGATAATCGCGCGGAAGCCGCAAATTTGGCGAAGGCGGAGGCGCAGCACCACAAAGAGTTGGCGAGCTTAGCTGAGAACCAAAGACAATTACAACGTAGTCGTGAATTGTTTGAGAAAAAATTTCAATCGCAAAGTGCAGTCGATGCCAGCCTCACTTTGGTGCAGGCGCAGCAAGCGGTGGTCGATGCCGCCAAAGCAGCGGTGGCCGCCGCGAAATTAAGTTTAAGTTATAACCGCATACTCGCCCCCGCCTCTGGACGCACAGGCTCGATTAACGTGTTTTCCGGTTCTTTGGTGCAGGCCAATGCGGGCGGCGCGCCTTTGCTGACAATTACGCAGATGGATCCGATTGCGATTAGTTTTCCGCTGCCGCAGCGACATTTGTCCGATGTCTTGGCGAGCATCCAGGGTGGGCGTACTGAGGATAATGAGGCGATTGCACAGCTGCCTGAGTCCGCCGTCGCGATGAAAGGGAAACTGCAATTTGTTGATAGTGCGGTCGATGCAGCGTCGGGGACGGTGAAGGTGAAGGCCGTGTTTTCGAATCGCGCGCTGCATTTGTGGCCCGGCGCTTATGTACATGTGAGTCTGCGAGTGCAGACTTTGAAACAGGCGATTGTCGTGCCCGAGGAAGCTGTGGTGGTCGGCGTGAACGGTAGTAGCGTGTATGTGGTTGAAGAGCAAGCTAAGGCGCAGCTTAAGCGTGTGCAGATCAAATATAGTGATGGACACGAGGCGGTCATTACCGGTGTGGCGGAGGGCAGCCGTATCATTGTAGAAGGTAAGCAAAATCTGCGTCCTGGTAGTACGGTACAAATACGCTCAGCTGCAGCGAGTGCGCCATGAATTTATCGGAACTTTTTATTCGTCGTCCGGTGATGACGATACTCTTGAATTTGTCGGTGATTATTGCGGGGATATTGGCGTATCGTAGTATTCCTATCGCGGCGCTGCCTAGCTATAACACGCCTGTCATTAGTGTCTCGGCTAATTTGCCCGGCGCGGGTCCTGAGACGATGGCAAGCTCAGTGGCGCTACCCTTGGAAAAGCAATTTGCCACCATTCCGGGACTCGCCACAATTAGTTCTAGTAGTAGTTTGGGCTCGACCTCCTTGACCTTGGAGTTTGATGCTAGTCGCAATGTTGATGAGGCGGCGGTCGATGTGCAAGCGGCACTCTTGCGTGCGCAGCGCGCTTTGCCGATTGAAATGACTGCACCACCGTCCTATCGTAAAGTCAATCCGGCCGATTCTGCGGTGCTGGTCGTGGCGCTGACTTCCCCTTCCCTTAGCTTAGCGGAATTGACCAATTATGCTGAACATTTAATTACGCCTAATTTGTCCACTTTACCCGGCGTTGCGCAAATTAATATCTTTGGTATTCGTCGCTATGCGGTGCGAATTCGAGTCAACCCAGCGGCCTTGGCAGCGCGGAATCTGGGACTCGATGAATTGACCAGCAGTATCCGTTCAGCCAATTCCAATGCACCTGTTGGCACCCTGGAAGGTGATAAGCAAACCTTGACGATTTTGGCCAATAAGCAGCTACAAAATGCGGCGGAATTTGCCAATCTTATTGTGAGTAATAAGGGCGGGCAAGTGGTGCGTCTGCGTGATGTTGCAAAGCTTGAAGACAGTTACGAACAAGTAAAATCAGTGGGCAATTTTAATGGTGAACCGGCCATCATGTTGGCGATTCAAAGACAAAGTGATGCCAATACCGTGAAGGTGGTCGATGCCATCAAGGCCGCGATACCGGGCTTTAAAACGCAATTGCCCGCTTCGGTGAATATGACTTTGGCCAACGATAGATCGGTCTCAGTGCGGGACGCTTTGCATGATGTGAATGTAACTTTATTGTTGACGATTGCTTTGGTGGTGGTGGTCATTTTTTTATTTTTGCGGCACCTTGTCGCGACGCTGATTCCTGCCCTGTCTCTGCCCGTTTCTTTGATTGGGGCGATGAGCTTACTTTGGGGGTTTGGCTATAGTCTGGATAATATTTCACTGCTGGGTATTACTTTGGCCGTCGGCCTGGTGGTGGATGATGCGATCGTGATGCTGGAAAATATCATACGGCATATCGAAAGGGGTGAAACCCCTTTTGAAGCGGCGTTGAAGGGTTCGCGTGAAGTGGGTTTTACGATTATCTCGATTTCGACTTCCTTGGTTGCGGTGTTTATTCCCATCTTTTTTATGCCGGGTGTGATTGGTCAACTTTTTCATGAATTTGCCGTGGTGGTGAGTTTGGCGATTTTGGTTTCTGCTTTTGTTTCACTCACTTTGGTGCCGATGCTGGCAAGTCGTTTTTTAAAAGCGGAGCGCGAATATCAAACGCCAGCAAAGTGGCTGCATGGGCTGGTGCATGGTTTCGAAAACCTGTTTGAGGCTTCTTTGCGGGCCTATACGCGGGGCTTGGATGTCGCGCTTAAGCATAGGCAAGCCGTGCTATTACTCGCGCTATCGACGTTTTTATTGACCGCATATTTATTCAATCAAATCCCCAAAGGTTTCTTCCCCGAAGAGGATATTGGACAAATCAATGTTTCGACCGAGGCGGCTGAAGATACCTCATTTGCAGCGATGGTGATTTTGCAGGAACAGGCCGCGCAAATTTTGCGCGATGACCCAAATGTCTTGACCGTGTCTTCATTTCATGGCGGTAGCGGTGCGCAAAATACGGGGCGTGGATTCATCAATCTTAAACCGCGAGACCAACGTCAAGCTATGAAAGACGTGCTCGAAGGTTTGCGCAAAAAATTGAAAAAGCTCGTTGGCATCAATGTCTTTTTGCGACCAACCCAAAACCTGCAATTGGGCGGTCGCTCGAGCAAAAGCCAGTACCAATTCATACTGCAAAGCGTGGACGCGAGCGAATTGGCTCAGTGGGCTAAGAAGATGCAAGACAAGTTGCAAGCGGTTCCCGGCTTTAAAGATGTGACGACGGACGCACAAATGAAAGGTCTGCAAGCTGAATTGGATATTGATCGTGATCGCGCCAACGCTTTGGGTGTGAGTATGGATGCGATCCGTTCGGCTTTGTATAGCGCGTTTGGTGAGCGCCAAATTGCGACCCTGTTTACGAAAGTCGATAGCTATGCCGTCGTGCTCGAAGTTGCGCCAGAAGACAAGCAAAATGAGACCGCCATTAACGGTATTTATGTACGGAGTAATACCGGTAATCTGGTCGCTTTGGCGAGCTTTACCACCGTCAAGCGTAGTGTAGGACCGACAGTCATTAATCATGTAGGGCAATTGCAGGCGGTGACTTTGTCATTTAATCTGGCCTCCGACATGCCGCTAGGGCAGGCGACCCAAGCGATAGAAAAAGCCAAGGAAGAGATCAAACTGCCGAGTAGCATTATCACCTCTTACGGCGGCGATGCAGCGGTGTTTAAGGATACGCAGTCGGGACAATGGATATTGATCGTTTCTGCGCTGGTGGTCATTTATGTCTTGCTCGGTGTTTTATATGAAAGCTTCATTCATCCCATTACCATATTGGCCGGCTTACCTTCGGCAGCGGTCGGGGCTTTGTTGATGTTGGAATTATTCGGTAAAGAACTGAGCTTGATTGCCAGTATTGGCATTTTATTGTTGATTGGTATCGTGAAGAAAAATGCCATTATGATGATTGATTTCGCCCTTGAAGCACAGCGGCAGCAAGCAATGTCACCCTTAGAAGCGATACGTGCAGCTTGTATCGAACGTTTTCGCCCTATCATGATGACTACGATGGCAGCACTGGTGGGCGCAGTACCGATTGCTTTAGGTTTAGGTGCGGGTGCCGAGTTACGCCAACCATTGGGCTTAGCGGTGGTGGGTGGCTTGCTATTTTCACAGGCAATTACTTTGTTTATTACGCCCGTCATTTACCTTGCGCTGGATCGATATAGTGGGCGCGGACCAATTATGGGCGCTGAGATTTAGGCGCTTGAAATTTCTCAGCTTCTCAACTTCTCACTACCAAGGGTTTTTGGGTTAAACATTGGAACTTTACGAAGTTCTCATGGATTTCTCCGTGCTTATCTGTCTCAGTGTTGAGTGGTTTTAGGTTTTGACGTGGCTTCAAGCGATCGCCTAGAACAAATCTCTAAACGATCTCGAAATCGCAGAAAAATGCCCTACAATGATGGATTCGTTTTCATTGAGGACATGCAAAATGGCAGTTAATTCCCCAATTCCCCTTGCCGCTGATCTTTTTCCGGTCAAGGGAATTGAACTAGGTTACGCGCAGGCGGGTATTCGTAAGGCAAACCGTAAAGACGTGTTGGTCATGAAACTGGCACCGACAGCGACGGTGGCTGGTGTGTTTACCACGAACCGTTTTTGTGCCGCACCGGTGCAAGTGTGTAAGGCCCATTTAGAGAATCAACGATTGGCTGGCCAAGCGATACGTGCGCTGGTGGTCAATACCGGTAACGCCAACGCGGGAACGGGTGATGCGGGATTGACGGCTGCCAATGAAACCTGTGAAGCCTTGGCGGAATATTTGGGCTGCGAGCCGGCGCAGATTTTACCGTTCTCAACGGGGGTGATCTTAGAGCAGTTACCCGTCGATAAATTGATCGCTGGTTTGCCGGCTGCGATTGCCAGTTTGAGTGAGAACAACTGGTTCGCCGCAGCCGAAGCCATTATGACGACCGATACGCAACCCAAAGCGGCATCGAGTTTTGTCGTGATCAATGGCGAGCGCATCAATATGACGGGCATTAGTAAAGGCGCAGGCATGATCAAGCCGAACATGGCCACCATGCTTGGCTATCTTGCCTTCGATGCGCGGGTTTCACAAACAGTGCTCGATCATCTGGTGAAACAAGCGGCTGACGTTTCGTTTAATTGCATCAGCATAGATGGCGATACCTCGACCAATGATTCTTTCATGATGATCGCGACCGGTAGCTCAGCGCTGGAAATCACCGATATTGAAACACCTGAATACAAAGCTTTATCAACCGCCGTGATCGCTTTATCGCAAAAACTGGCGCATATGATCGTGCGGGATGGCGAAGGCGCGACTAAATTTATTAGCGTGGTGGTTGAAGAAGGCTATGACCTAGAAGAATGTCGAAAAATCGCTTATTCAATCGCCCATTCACCCTTGGTGAAAACAGCTTTTTTTGCCTCAGATCCGAATCTTGGACGCATACTTGCAGCGATTGGTTATGCTGGAATTGCCGATCTCGACGTAGCTAAAATTGACCTCTATTTGGATGATGTTTGGGTTGCGAAAAATGGCGGCCGTCATCCAGATTATCGCGAGGAAGATGGACAACGCGTGATGAAGCAAAGTGAGATTACGATACGGGTGAAACTTGCGCGCGGCATGATCGACAGCACGGTTTGGACCTGCGATTTGTCGCATGAATATGTGAGCATCAATGCTGACTATCGTTCATGAATTCAGTTGAAAATTTATTGCAAGCGGCGCAGGGCGTTCTCGATCAATTGGCGCACTGGTTGCCGCCTGTGCCGCCCGTGCTCGATTGGGATACTGCTGTTGCATTTCGTTGGCATCGCGTTGGCCAGAGTGCCTATTTGCAGGCCTTGCCCCAGACCGGCCAATTACAGTTTGATGACTTACAGCACATCCTGACGCAAAAAGCGCGCTTGGAACAAAATACCCGTCAATTTGTCGCTGGCAAACCGGCTAACAATGTTTTGTTGACGGGTGCGCGAGGGACTGGGAAATCATCCTTAATCCGCGCCTGCCTACATCAATTTGCAGCACAGGGTTTGCGTTTGGTTGAAATTGACCGCAGTGACCTACATGACCTGCCCGACTTGATGCAGCTACTTGCCACGCGACCTGAACGCTTCATTATTTTTTGCGACGATCTATCGTTTGAAACGGGCGATGCCGCCTATAAAGCTTTGAAGGTTGCTTTAGATGGGAGCCTGGTTGCACAAAGCGAACGCATACTAATTTATGCGACCTCGAATCGGCGCCACTTGATGCCCGAAAATATGGCCGACAATGCGGGCTATCTACATGATGATAAGGGGGATTTGCATCCCGGCGAAACGGTGGAAGAACGCATTTCCTTGTCTGAACGATTTGGACTTTGGCTTAGCTTTTATCCTTTCAAACAAGACGACTATCTCGACATCGTGGCGCACTGGATGCGGCATTATGGCTGCGATCAAACGCAGATTGACGCTGCCCGTGAAGAAGCTTTGCAATGGGCTTTACAAAGGGCTTCACGTTCAGGACGAGTCGCTCTGCAGTTCGCGCGTGATTATGCGGGGCGGCATGCTTGAATCCCCGAACTACATCCATGTTGCCGTCGGCATTTTGATGCAAGAAAATGGCGATATTCTTTTGGCGCGCAGGCCAGAAGGGAAACCTTATGCTGGTTATTGGGAATTCCCAGGTGGCAAAGTGGAGCCGAATGAAGCGATTTTCGCGGCACTCCAAAGAGAATTTTTAGAAGAGCTCGGTATCACGATAGAACAAGCGGCTCCTTGGTGCTGCGTTGAATATGTTTATCCGCATGCTCATGTACGCCTTCATTTTTACATTGCACGCCAGTGGCGCGGCCAACCACAAAGTCTCGAAGGTCAAGCCTTCGCTTGGCAAGGTCGGGTCCAAGTCGAACCCCTATTACCCGCAACGATTCCTCTTTTGGCTGATCTCGACGCACTTCGTTATTCAAACTAGGGAAAGCCTTGGTTGCTCTACCCGCGTCATACCCGTGTGATTTTATTTTTTCATGGACAGTAAAATAAAGTCGCACGAAATTTCCCCCATGCCTCATCTAGCTTCGGCGCAATTCATAATCGAGTTTGTGGGCCTAATCCCGGCCGAATCACGCCATAAACTTGGTTGGAACCACCTACATTAAACCTAGAAACGGCAGTTGACCGCTTTAAAGGTAAAGTAAGTCTATGATTTATCGAAAGATGCGGTCATTTTTTCCTCACTCCATTTGGGTGAGTGCGCTACAGGCACGATTGCACACTTTTCCGCCCCTCTGGACTTCGTTACTCCTCCTATGAACATGGAGGTTCCGTCGTCGTCGCGCCTCGCCAGAAGCGCGGAAAAATGCACACTCGCACCTGTCCAACTACCGTTTCTAGGTTAAAAATAATTCAATGGCATTTAGAATTTTTTGTTGTTACGAGTTGACAGTCAGGCTTGTTTAAAAAAAGTAAGCTTAAAACACTCATTTTTTATTGATCCTTACAATTTGTTACATTAAGATCGGAGAACATTTATGGAAAATTTTTTTCATAAATGGACCGAAATTAAAATAAGAAAGGATATCAATGAAAAGTCACTTAAAACAGCGAAGTGCGATCAATTATTCGATTATCGCCCTCGCAATTAGCATGTGTTTTTCCTCGCTTGCCCTCGGACAGGCTGTTGAGGGTTCGGTATTTGGACGTTCGACAAATGCACGCGTCAAAATTACATTACAAAATCTTGAGAACGGCAGTGTGCGGCAAATTGAGACCAATTCAGATGGCAGTTTTACCTTTTCCAAGGTGGCGCCAGGGCGTTATAAATTAATCTCAGAAGGGGTAAGCCGGGAGCTTGATGTTGCGATCGGTACGGGAACCGAAGTCAGGCTCGATACGGTCGCGCAAGTGGAAGTGAAGGGGTCGCGTTTGCATAGTGCGATTGACGTTTCTAGCGTGGAAAGCAATGTGGTTTTTACGCAGAAAGAAATTCAATCCATGCCGATACCACGTAGCGCAACCGCGGTGGCGATGCTGGCACCCGGTACGGTACAAGGCGATGCTGGCTTAGCCAATTTGCCTTCCTTCTCAGGGGCTTCTATTGCTGAAAATGGCTACTACATTAACGGCATGGATGTCACCAATATTCGCAATTTCCTTTCCTATGCCAGCTTGCCATTTGATGCCATTGAGCAGCAGCAAGTGAAAACGGGGGGGTATAGCGCGGAGTATGGCCGTTCGCTCGGTGGCGTGATCGGTATCAGCACTAAGCGCGGAAGTAATCAATGGAAGGGCGGAGCCGCGATGGTATGGTCGCCTCAAGGTTTGAACGGGAACAGTTTTAATACCTACGATAAGGAGACCCTCGATAATCCAAATGGCTACTACCTATTTGGCGCCTACAACAAAAGTAATTCAACTGAAGTCAATGTCGATGTGGGTGGCCCATTAATTCGCGATAAGCTCTTTGTTTGGGGGATGTTGGTTACTTCGCGTAATAACTCCGATAGCTTTGGCAAAACATCGAGTTCTGCTTCAGAATCGGGTCGTCCCAATGGAGTAGTGAAAATCGACTATGTCCCAAATGGGAATCATCGTTTTGAATTAACCGCCATTACCAATCATAGTGAAACTAAGAGCTTTTCTTGGTTTAATCCAACTGGACAAAACTATGTAGCGCAGCATTTAGGTGATCCGCGTATTAGTTGGGACAAGTCATTGTCGAATATCTATATCGGCAAATACACCGGCTATCTCACGGACGATCTGTCAGTCTCTTTGCTCACCGGAGCGACCAATGCCTATTACGGCTTGACCAAAGGTGCAGGAGCCTCGCGACCCTATGACCCAAGTTGTCCGGCAGTGACCGGTCCACTCACAGGGCAGCGACAAGGTTGCTATGCTTGGCCTGCGGTTTCAACCCGCGATCCGAAAGCAGTGGAAAACTTTGATAAGCGCCGTAACACCCGTCTCGATTTCGAATATCAATGGGGCAAGCATGCCCTGCGAGCAGGTATCGATAATCAAATCTTCGATTCTGCTGCGGCTGGGCGCGTCAATAGCTCAGGTGGGAAGTCCTATAGTTATGCCTTGTCGAAAGATGGCGCGGTGAATGGTGTTCCCAATACTGTGGCTAAAGGCGCGGAGTACGTGACGGTTTCCGACGGTTTTCAGAGCTCAGGAATTTATCGTGTGCTCAATAGTGCGACCTACCTCGAAGACAAATGGCAGGTGAATAAAAGCCTAGTTGCTTATGGTGGCTTGCGCTGGGAATCCTTCGATAATCGTAATTCCGACGGGGTGAGTTTCGTCAATAAGAAAAATCTTTTTGCGCCTCGTTTTGGTGCCGCTTGGGATGTCAATGGCGATGCCTCCTTCAAAATTTACGGTAACGCGGGACGCTATTTCATTCCCGTTGCATCCAATACGAATATCCGCGGAACACGGATTGAATACAGTGAAACCCGCTATTACACCTTCGCCGGAAAAGATGCGACTACGGCAGTGCCGAATGGTTTGAAAGAAATTGGTATGGCGCAGATCAATGGCTCCGAAAGGCTGCCTAATCCTGCAACAGTGGCGGATCCAAACCTAAAACCGATGAACCAAGACGAGCTAATTTTGGGTTTGCAGCGTGCATTAAGCCCTTCGCTTTCTTATGGCGTGAAATATACCAAACGCCGCATCAATGCAGGCATGGACGACTACTGTGGTACCGCGCCGATTGCGAAATGGGCTAAGGAACAGGGCTATACCAAATTTGATTGGAAATCGCTGGCCGGTTGCGTCCTGATGAATCCGGGAGAGGATTTGACCTTGATGATGGACCTCAATGGCGATGGAAAATTAGTACGCGGTACGATTCCTGCTAAGTACCTCGGGGTCGCAAAGTATGAGCGCTTGTATGATGCTTTGGAATTTTCCCTTGAGCGTCCGTTTGATGGAAAGTGGATGAGTGGCGCATCCTATGTTTGGTCTAAGAGTCGCGGTAGCGCTGAAGGATATGTGCAGTCAAATTTAAATCAAGGCGATGCGGGCATCACACAAGATTTTGATTTTGGTTCTTTCACGGACGGGGCTTACGGCTATCTACCCAATGATCGTCGCCATCAATTAAAGCTGTATGGCTTTTATCGATACAATGAAAATTGGGTCATGGGTATAAATTCTCGACTCAATTCGGGACGCGCCACGAGCTGTCTGGGTTATGTGCCGACCACCGTCCCCGATTATTTGGGCGCTAGCGGAACGACCAGTGGCGGTTCCGGTGCATACGGTAGTGCCTCGAGCTATTATTGCTTGAACAAAGACGGCGTAAGTGAGCTGCATCAGCGTGGTACAGGGCCTCGAACACCGTGGACTTCTCAGCTCGACCTATCACTGAACTATGTCAAAAAATTCGGCGATCAGACCTTGAATATTCAATTTTCTTTGGTCAATCTCTTTGACAGTCGTACTGTTCAGGAATGGCAGGAGCGTAGCGATTATAGTCGCGGCACCAGCAAAACACCGCCAGGCCGATTTAGTCAGAACTATCAAAACGCATCGGTTGTACAGAGTCCGCGTTATCTCCGTATTTCTGCGCGTTATGAGTTCTAGTTGATTTTGAGCGGAGCTTTGCGCTCGATGTCGCCGTCGCACAAGTGTGCGCGGCGACTGGTGTGCTGACTTTAAATCTCGACTAAAACCGATAAACCAGCTTAAGTCGTAAAGTACGCGGATCGGCGGGGTGTATGTGCCTATCTTCTTGTGCGCTCGTTTCGTTTTTGAGACGTGAAGTATATAAATATTCGGCGGCCGCTGCGTTTTGATTGGTTAGATTAAATCCCTCAAGTTCGAGTTGCCAGTTTTTTGAAAATTGATATGCGATGCGTGCATTAAGACTTGCTACCGCTTGCGCGCGCACCGTATTGGTTTCGTTCAAAGGACGTGGCCCAACATAGCGCCAGTGCAGCGCGCTCGACCAAGGTCCGAGCTTTTCGATATTGATGGAAAATTGTGCGACACCTTCAATCGCATCGCTCACATAATGGGCGTAGTTTTGTCCGTCAAATTGGCGCGCTTTGGCATAGGCAAGGGCTAGGCTAAGATTGAGCCAGGATAGTGCTTGAAGCTGTTGCGTAACTTCGATGCCGACACGTCGACTGGCAGCACCTGCTTCGGTGCTGCCGCGATCGCCCTGAAAATGCAGCTCGGAATCGAAATCAAGACGATACAGTGATGCCGACGACAGCCAGCCGCGCTGCCATTCGCCGCGCAGACCCAATTCAAATGAACGAGATGCGACCAAGCCGGGACTAGGCGTGCTCGGCTCGCCAGTTGTGACATCGATGTGCTGCGTGGTGGCACGCGCATCGTTACTGTGAAAGCCGCGCCCAGCACTGGCGAAGAGTTCGGTGGCACTGCCTGTTTCGGCGATTAAATTGAGATGCGGACTCCAGCGATGCGCGAAACTGTTGCCGCTATTTTCTATTCGATTACTATCAACAGCAAAGCGATAATAATCATCCCGTAAGCCCATTTGCGTGCGCAGCCATGAGTTCCAACGGCTATGCGCTTGTAGGTAAAGTGCGACACTGCTTTCGTGAATCTGATCGCTGCGCACCGTGGCGAATACTTGCCTCTCCTGTGTCTTGTTTAGGGCATTGGAAATGTGATCATCTTGCACTTGTGTGCCTAGGGTGATGTCAGTGCTGATATCGCTGTGATTGCGATGGGTATGCCATGTGCGTTGAAATTTAAATCCGCTGGTGATGCGGTCGTCGGGTTGGGCGATTTGATCGCCGCGTATCGGCTCCTCTAAAAAATAAGTAAAGTTGGAAAATAAAGCTAAATTTTGCTTGATGAGGTATGCACTCATCTGTGTCGCTTCATCGCTTGTTGTTCTGCGCCAAATACCGGAGAGCGAGATTCGCTGTGAGCGACCGCCATCGCTGGTATCCATGCTGTCGTAAGCATTTTTGAGTAAGCCTTGTGCGACAGCGCGCGTTGGAATCGCATCGCTCGCAGTCCATTGCGCTTGGCTTGCCATCAAGCTGATACTGGCACCATTGTTCGCATAGCCCTGACTAAATTTCAGGAATCCATTGCGTTTTTGGTAGTGATCGGGCTGCAGAAAAGGGCCATTTTTATGGACACTTTCGATTGCGTAAAGCCAGCGCGCATTTTGATTTCCCTTGGACTCTATCGTATCGGCAAGGAGCACACGCGCATAGCCCAGTTCGCCTAAACTTGTACTCACGATAGCGCGCGGTAATTGTGTGCTGTAAAAAAGATCGGCACTGCCGGCACTGGAAAAATCGCCATTGCGCGCATCGAAGGCGCCCTTTTTGTAGTCAATACGTGCAATCAATTCGGGGATGATGAAGTTCAGATCGGTCCAACCCTGGCCGTGCGAATGACTGCGTTGATTGATCGGCATATCGTCCAGATTGCTACGTAAATCGGTGCCGTGATCGAGGTTCATGCCGCGCAAGAAAAATTGATTGGCTTTTCCTTCGCCGCTCGCTTGCATTACAACTACACCCGGTATCAATTCAAAAATATCTCCTGGGCGATTGAGGTTCCACGTTTCTATATTTTTCTGCGTTATTGTACCTGCGCCCGCACTGTCGAATAAACCGAGTTGGCTGGCGCGGGTGCCGTCGAGTAAAACGCGATGCAAAATCGAGTCGTCCGCGCTAGCGAGTTGGGTTAACAGCGAGCTCGCCATAAGGTAGGCGTAGACACTTTTTTTCATGCTTAGGGCTTAATTAGCTAGCGCGCGTTCATGCACTGTGCGATCAAAGATCAAGGTGCTTAGCTTGCCATCGTGATGTAAGTTGGTGGTGTTGATTTGGTCTGCGAGAAAATCAGTCAGTAAGGCATTGTGCATAATAGATTCCGGCGCAATGCCCTGCTGTTCCGCTTCCTGAAAAATAAGCAGTGAATCGGGATCGAGTTGAATACCGACCCAATTGAGTTTCATTCTTTGTTGATTTTTGGTCTCAATAAAAAATTGCTTTTCGACGTATTGACGGAGTAAAGCCAAATCATCAGCATCATTAAAATTGATAGGATGTTGCACGATATTTTCGAGTAGCGCTTCAATATCGTGCGTCATTAAGGTGTGAATGATTTCGGTATTGCCCGTGCGCGGGTTCATGCTGACATCGGTGATGGCAGCATGAAAGCGATGCGCAAAAACCGCTGTACTGAAAGAGATCAGTACGGCGGTTGCAATGAAATTTCTAATTCCAGTTCGCATGGACAATTAGGACGCGTCAGACTTCTTAGCCGAATCAGGCGCGGGCTTATTGTCGGGCTTATTGTCGGGCTTATTGTCAGGCTTACTGAGTTTCTTAGCTTTCACTTTCTTGAGTGTGTCTGGCGTTGCAGCAGGTTTGCCCGCGGCTGTTGGCTCTGTTTCTACCTTTGCTTCAGCTTGGGTCTCTGGTTTTCCTTCTGGCTTTGCTTCAGGCTTGCTATCCGGTTTGGTGGAGTCACTCGATTCGGTGCGTAAAGGTGTTTTGTAATCCTGCATCATGTCAGTGGGGGGCGGCATCGCTTTAAATAATTCTAGGCGCGATTGAGCGATTTTGCGCGGCCAAGCATTGTTATTGGTGTCGATGTCGGCCGTTTCTAAGTAGGGGTCTTGCGTCAAGCTCACCATAGGCTCATCGGTGACGATCAGCTTGGTGATTTTTTTGGAGTTGTAACGCCATACTTCTGCAGGGATGCGCTCGACATATTTTTTGCCGCTCTTCAGTTCAATTTCCAAAATCAAGGGCATGACGAGACCGCCCACATTTGAGAAATCGACGAGGTAAAAATGTTTGCCCGATTTGAGCATTTCTTTTTCCCAGTCTTCCATTCCTTTGAACGATTCGTTGTAGGTATTACGGTCTTTGTTGGTCACCGTAAAATCATCATGTTCATTATAAAAATCTTTCAGGTCAGGATGCGCTTCAATGCGACGTGGTAGTACGCCACGATCATGTTGGTTGGCCATCGAAAGGGGTTCGGCTTCGCGTTGCGCACGTTTCCAAGCTTTTTCGATTTCTGGGTCTTTGGTGGACATGGTGTATTCAACGATGCCGTCTACGCTAATGTCGACCGGGTCGGTGGTGTAGAACCAACCGCGCCAGAACCAGTCTAGATCGGTGCCGGAGGCATCTCTCATGGTGCGGAAGAAGTCAGCCGGTGTTGGGCGTTTAAATTTCCAACGTTGCGCATATTCTTTGAAGGCGAAGTCGAATAATTCCCGTCCCAAAATCGTTTCGCGTAAGACGTGTAAAGCGGCCGCTGGCTTGGCGTAAGCATTGTTACCAAATTGTAGGAGCGAATCCGAATTGGTCATGATGGGCACTTGGTTTTGACTGCGCATATAGTCAACAATGTAGCGTGGCTCGCCGCGGGTGCCAGGATAATTATCTTCCCATGCGTGTTCTGCTAAAGTTTGAACGAAGGTATTTAAGCCTTCATCCATCCATGTCCATTGGCGTTCATCGGAGTTGATCACCATAGGGAAATAATTGTGCCCAACTTCGTGAATAATCACGCCGATTAAGCCGTATTTGGTTCGCTTGGAATAGGTCAGTTCACCGGTTTTTTTATCCTTGGTCGGGCGCCCGCCATTAAACGAAATCATGGGATATTCCATCCCGCCTTGGGGGCCGTTTACCGATTGTGCGATGGGGTAAGGGTAGTCGAGTGAAAATTTATTGTACTGCTCTATCGTATGGATGATCGCTTGGGTTGAATATTGTCCCCACAATGGATTGCCTTCTTTGGGGTAGAAGGACATGGCTAAACCTGAACTGGTGCCCGATTTATAGCCTTGCGCATCCCATACGTATTTACGGGATGAGGCCCACGCAAAATCACGCACATTCTTGGCTTTGAAGTGCCAAGTTTTTTCGCTGCTGGCATGCGTTTTTTCGGCCTCTTCAGCTTCTTTTTGGGTGACGATGACGACCGGTTTGCTGGCCGTGCGTGCTTGCTTGAGACGTTCACGTTGGGTCGGCGTTAAGATGCTGTCGGCATTCTCGAGTTCACCCGTGGCCGCGACGACGTGATCGCTAGGGACGGTCAACTGTACGTCGTAGTCGCCGAACTCTAAAGTAAATTCGCCCGAGCCGAGAAATTGTTTGTGTTGCCAACCATAGACATCATAGTAGGCAGCCATGCGTGGGAACCATTGGGCGATTTCAAAAATATCGTTTTTATCGTCTTTGAAAAATTCATAGCCATCACGTCCGCCCATCACTTTGCCATTGCCGATGTTGTAGCTCCAATCGATTTGAAAGGCAAAGTCGCTATCGGGTTTTAAAGTTTGCGGCAAGTCGATGCGCATCATGGTGCCGTTGACGATGCTGTGTAGATTTTGCCCGTCTTTGGTTTTAACGCTCGCAATTTTAAAGCCACCATCAAAACTGCTATGCTCATTTAAGTAGCGCATTCCCTCGAATGTGATGGCATTGGGATTTTTCCACGCATCGCGTGATGGCAATGTGCGCGTGATGTTTGCATCAGAATTTGGACGGAAAATATTTTGGTCGAGTTGTACCCAAAGATAATTCAAGCTATCCGGTGAGCGATTGTGATAGGTGATGGTTTCCGTACCTGTGATGGCTCGTTTGCTTTCATCTAAGCGCGCGCGGATTTGATAATCGGCACGTTGCTGCCAGTAGGCGTGACCCGGAGCGCCGGAGGCTGTGCGAATCGACGTGGGTGTCGGTAAAACATCGCTGAGTTGACGGAATTTATCGTCAAATGGATCTCCAGCGATAGCAGACATGCTCACGCATAGCAGCGTAAGGGAAATGGGTAAACGCATGGTGGCGACTCCGTGATTTAATTTTTAGGATGGGTGTGTTCGGCGGATTTGAGCCAGCCCGAGCTTAAAAGTTCCCGGTGTCGCCGCTTGTGTTTAAGCTTGGGACAGGAAAAGTGTCGGAATTAAGCCTAAAGCCAGGGTTTTTAGGCGCTTTTCCTTGAGTTGCGCAGGCGATTCGTTTATATTTGTTGCAATGAATCAATGTTTGGGTTTGATGCGAAGTCTTGAGTTAGCTTTGCCTAAGGCCTAAGTTCCCCGCTCGAATTATTTTCTGATTAGCCGCCCATGTTTAAGCACTTAAAAGACTCCTTGTTAGTCAAGAACTTGGAAAAGGCGCGCGCGCAAAAAATGGAGGCGGCCGAGTCGAGCGCCTCAGAAACAAATGCCGAGCAGGAGGAAGCTTTAGGGAATTTGGAAAAAAGCACTACGCTGGGTAAGTCGCCCGAAAGTATTTTGGATCAAATCGACAAGGAATGGACTTTACAGCAGGCTGCATTTGCGCGTTCCAAGGTCGAGCGCGACATGCTCATCGATGCCAATAGCCGGGTGAATTTTGAGCAGGAATTGCAAACAAAAATACGCAATCGCCTACTGGCTGAAGCGCAGGCGGAAAAATTGGCAACGCAACGATTAGAAAGCGAAGCCAAGGCATTGAACTTACATCAGGAACGGGTCGTGATGGAATCGGCGGCACTGGAACGTGAAACGGCGCGTGCCGAAGCCGATGCTCAACTGGTCATATTGGCGCAGGAAAATATTGATTTAGAGAGTAAGGCGAATATCAAATCGCAGGCGTTATTGGCAGCCAGTAAACGTGCGGAACAAACGGCCCTAGAAAGAAGTCGGCTCGATCAACAAGCACAAGAACTGGCCAAAGAAAGAATGGCGCAAGATGCCGAGTTATTGATTGCGACGCAAAAACGCGCAGATGCCGAACAAGCTGCGGCGCACCATGCGCAAGCGCGCGCCGAAGCTGAGCGTCAATTACAGCAACAGAATGCAGAAAAAATCGCTGCGGAACAAGCACACATCAAAGCCGCCGAACAACGCATCGCGGCCGAAAGAAGCGCGGAAATCTTGGCGCGCGAACGCCTCACTAAAGAACAGCAAGCTGCTGAGTTGGCGCAAAAGCGAGAAGAGGTTGATCGCGAGGAAATCGCACAAAAGACCAAGCGCATGGATGCTGAGTCCGAATTGACGCGGGTAGCGCGTTTGAATGTGTCGATAGAAAAAGAAGCAAAATTACGCAGCACGGAAAGACTCTTGGTCGCAAATCTGGAAGCGCAAAAAATTCAGGAAAGACTCGATGCCGAAAGAAGTGTGGCTACTGTGGCACAGGAGAAGATGGCGCTTGAAACTGAGTTAATGGAAGCTGCCGTGGCACGCGCTATGATGGATTGCGAAGAGGAACAAATCGCAGTTGAAAAACTGCAGTTGGAGCAATTGTTGCAGCAGCGCGAAGAAGAACGTTTGATGGCTGAAAGTGAGGCTTTGGAACAGGCAAAGCGCAAGCTCGAGGCGGAGCAAGTTTTGCTCGCGCAAGTCGAACAGCGAGTACGTGCGGAGAATTTGGCCAATACAGCCAGTGCAGCCCGCCTACAGACCGAGCAAGAGACCGAGAGCGCAGTCCAGCAACGTTTGCAGTTAGATCGAGAAGCGCAAGCGCGCGCCCAGCAAAGACAGCAAGACGATACGCAAGTGGTCGAACAGGAAAATCAGCGCATCATCCATGAACAAGCTTTACTAGAGGCCGCTAAGCGTCTTTCGGAAGCGGAAAGTGCGGCGGAAGTGGTGGCACGCGAGCGGGTGGCTGCATCGATTCAGGCACAGCAAGCTGCCCATGAAAGAGCGCAAGCGGAACGCGACGCGAAGCGTTTGGTCGATCAAAGGATCTTGACCGATGCCGAATTATTGCGTGCGCTTGAAATTCAAAAAGATTTGGCGCTGCAAGAGGAAAAGGCACTGGCCGATAGGCTCGAAAAAGAGGCGGAAGCACTGAAATTAAGTGAAACGGTCAAGCAAGTAGAATACGAGAAAAACCTAACGCAGGCGCATTGTGTTCAACATCAAAATGAGTTGGCGCAGTTGATTGCCCAAAACGCCCATATCACAAATGAACTGGCAAGCCTAAGAGCGCAACGCGAACAAATGGAGCGCGATGTACTCAGCTTTCAGGAGGATCAGGGAGGGCGGCAGCCAGCCGAAAATGAGCCAACTCCAGAGCGGCCAATGAGCAATGATTCAGCGCAGGCCCGTGCCGATCATGAGCGTTCTTTGTTGAGTGAAGCGCATCAACGTATCGCACAAGAGCGTGAAATGATCGCGCAGATCAAACAACAGTTGCGCGCGGAAAAAGAAGCCAGCTTTATTGCCCGTCAGCGCTTGGTGCGAGAACAGGAAGTGCTTAGTCTGACGCAAGAGAAAGCGCGTGCCGAGCATGCCGTGGTTCTGGCGCAGCAAGAGCGGGTGCAATTGCAGGAAGAATGGATACGCGCTCAAGAACAAAAGCTCGAAGCCGAGCGGCAGGTCGAATCGCTCGCTTTGGCACAAACGGAACTAGAACGAGTGCAACATGAAAAGGCCGAGGAATTTGCGCGCCTCGCAGGAGATGAGCTGCAATTGTCGCTAGGAATCGAAAGCGAAACACCACCTTTAGCAATGGACGAAGCTTCAATTGAGGAAAGATTGGAGCCGGCCTTGTTGGCGATGCGCGGAAACGAACAGCAAGAAGATTTCGAACGGTATTTGGAAAAAAGTCGGCAGTACGGCGAACACACCTCACATCGCCTATTCGCCGTAACGGCTTTGGCGGTGCTGATACTCGGTGCTTTTGTTTGGTGGCAAGCGACCCATCCCTCCTCCAAGAAGGCAGTTTTGGCAAGTAAGCCTAGCCTAGTTAATCCAAGTTCAGCACAGCCTAGTGTAGCGGCCCCGAGCGAGGCAATAACAACTTCGAAAGTAGCTAATTCTGTGAACAATAGCGGCGTAGATGCAGCCGTGCCCGAAGCAAATTTCACTCCTAAGCTCGATAAGAATTTTGAACACTTGCCTAAGAGTCGCTAAGGCAGCTAAAGTAGAAAAGCTAGCTGCGGAACATGAATCGCCGCACGCCTAGCACTAGGAAAGCGCTTCCTTAGTGCTGTTCAAAGAGATTGGCTTGATACAAAAAGCGCTTTTTGAAATCATCGCTATTTTTCTTCCAAAGCGCATATTTGCTATTGAGGTCGGCGACTTTTTGCTTTCCCTCTAAGGTGTATTCCCGATAAATACGGTCAAGATGGGAGCGTAACTGTTTGCTCTCGGTTTCGCTTAAAACCGTTTCGAGTTCGCTTGAAATGCGACGCGACTGTTCATAGAGCTGTTTGATACTGGATGTTTGCTGGTTATAGCAGCTAATCCATTGGTTGACGCTGTTGACCACTTCGGTTTCCGAGCTTCGGTTCTCAGAGCGGGCGGGGATGCGCGGCGCGGGGCAGCTTTCCAAATTGTAGCGGGTTTGCCGGGCTTGATTTTCGAGTCTAAGCAAGGTGATCACGAGATCATTGCTTTGCACGTCGCTTGCATCGCCCAAGTAAGACTCGAGATCCACTTCACCCGCTTCCAAAGACTTTTGACGGGCCAGCCTTTCATTTTCAAGGCGGTAGAGCCAGCTTAGGTCGCTGGTGTCGGATTCAAGATCCTTTTGTTCGTTCTGGGTCTGCGCGACACTCACTTCTTTGAGCGCACGGCTGTTGTCTGTTTTAATCAAAACGTCCGCCGCATGGGCGTAGCCGAGTTGAGCTAAAAAGACGCTTAAGGCGAATATCGTGCAATGGCTAAAGTGTCGCATAAACAAAGTGCTTTCAGTGTATAGACTTAAGCAAACCGTCCCAGGCGTGGTACGCCAATTGCGTGTTCTATGAATCATGACACGCTTATTTTTATTCAGAGATTTTTGCGTAAATCAGCTTTAAGAATTAACTATTAATTTATTGTAATTTAACTCAAGCGATTTTGTAATCATTTAGTTTTATTTATTATGCGTTAGTTGTAAATAAGTCGGAATTCAAGTTCGACTTCGGTGTCTAGTTTGACTAATTGTGGCGCACGAATCAAGGGTTCTTCGTTCGAACTGTTGGGAATAACCGATAAACGTCGTAAAGTTGACCAATCTCGGGTTTGAACGTTTCTAAAGTAATCACGAGTGTGTTGCTCCCAAGTGAATTTTTCTTGTTCAAATTCATCTACCAGCATATTTGCCGCCATTCTGAGACTGGCCAGCACTCGGCTAGCGCGCTGCTGGGTCTTCTTGAGTTCGTCTTGGTTCATGATCTGGAGTAGTTCAGTCGGAACCAATTGTTCTATTTTTTGTAGGGCGCTTAGTTGTTCGCCATAGCGGTTGAAGCATTGAGCGAAATCATTCACTGCGTTGATCATGTCGGTGAGCTCTTCTAAATTGGTGGCGGCGTCTTTAAAATACGGGCGCCTACAAGCCAATGGCGCGATTTTGAGATCCTTCGCGCTCAGGGTTTGTGTGTAGTGTGCAATCTGAGTTTTAAACTGGGCGCGCTTCGCACTTTGCTCTTCACTTATTTGCTCGCCCATCGCGGCGATTGCTTGAGGCCTTTGATCGGCTACTGCAGGCGCTAAGATGCTCAGATCTATGTTGCTTTGTTGCCCGTCAAAGTGGCTCGCTAAGAGTTCCTTGGCATCGAACTTTGAAGCCGTGTGGTGTTGCTGTAGGGGCGATGTAAAGTTCCCACTTTGCACTTTGCCGCGCGCGGCTACGCTTGCGATGGTTTGGGCTGGCGCGCGCACCGTGTCCTTGCTCAATTGCGGGGTTATTAGGCTCGATAGGCCGACTTTTTCTTGCGTCGCAGCGAGGGCAGCGCCGATTTCTCCGGGCGTAATTTTAAGCACGATTGCAGGCAAAATACAAATCAGCGCCAGCATTGCAAAAGCGGTCGCGCTCCATTCGGAGAGCGGACGAGTGCGGTGTTTTGTCCGAGGCTGGTGCGTTTCAAATTTAAAATTGATGAGTGAGTTGATGCGATTGAGTAAAGGTGATTCTGCGCGTGAAATCGCGAGCGCGAGACTGGGTATTTTTTGCGTTTGGTGCATTTTCGCGCAGGCATAAATCGCTTCGGCTAAAGCTTGCGGTTGCCCTGATTCATAGGCGGCCGATTCATCACAAGCGAGTTCGGCGAGCATGCTCAATTTGCGTATTGCAATCCAATGCAGTGGTTGAAAAAATAGGACGCGTGAGAGCAGTTGCATTGCGATGCGCCAAGAGGGATCGCGGCGCGTGATGTGGGCGATTTCGTGGGCAAGCATGGCACGTAATTGTTGACCATTGAGGCTAGTGGTCGTCCAACGCGGAATGCAAATGGTGTAGTCGGGTGTGACAAAAGGGCTGTTCCAATTTTCGCTAATGCGCAAGTTGATTTGCGCTAATTTAGCTTGTTCCGATTCGTTCAGTAAGCGCTGCAAATCCTGAGTATGTATGCGTGGGAAATCGGCTGCGAGTCGATTTAAGCGGCGGGCTGCCCGCCACGTGCCTAAGGCAGCGATGCTGGCGATGACAATCCAAATCCAGCTCAAGTAAGCGGTGGCAAGGGCGGCGTTTTGAGATAACTCAATTGC
This sequence comes from Oxalobacteraceae bacterium, assembly GCA_023259175.1. Lineage (GTDB taxonomy): Bacteria > Pseudomonadota > Gammaproteobacteria > Burkholderiales > Burkholderiaceae_D > Undibacterium. The sequence continues at coordinate 43,294 of JAHFQV010000001.1, forward strand.
GATGGCAGTGCTAGCCTGGGCGCGCGGTTTTTCGATGGCTTGCGGATTTACATCGCTTAATTGCGCTGGTAATGGGGAATTGAGCGGTAAAAGCAAAGCTAGCTCAGGATTGGGTGATTCTTCTTCTGCGGTCTGCTTGTTCATGCTTGGCACCTGAGTGCTCGTCATTTGGGTGTCTGCTTTGGTATCTGCTTTGGCACGAATCGTGGTCTGAATCGCAGTTTGCATTGGCGTGTGGGCCGCCTCATTCAAAGGCAAAAAAAGTAATTGTAGGCTGCTAGTGACGAGGCCGCCAAACAAGGCGATGCGCCAAATAAATTCCGCGCGACTATGCGATTTTAAAAGCACGATTCTGTCGAGGATAGTGGCCACTCCGAGCAGAAAACTGCTATGCAAAAAATAGGTGATCGCCCAAGTAATGATGAGGGTGGAGAGGACGTTAAGCACGGTCTTTTCCTTTGCGTTCGAGTAATGTACGAATCTTTTCAAGATCGTCATTGTTGATTTCATCTTCTTTGACGAGGTGGCTCAAGAGGGCGCTGGTATTGCCCATGAAAAGTGAGGAAACGAGCTCTGACACCATCGAGCGTTGGATTTGAGATTCCGAGAATAGTGCGCGATAACTGAGTTGCCGGCCTTCCCGATTGACTTCGATTAGGCCACGTTTTTCGAGTCGCGTAAGTAGGGTCGCGACCGTGGTGTGCGCTAGGGCGCGGGTGCTGCGTATTGCATCAACCACTTCAACTGTGGTCGCATTCGGCTTTTGCCAGAGTGCGCGCATGATGGCTAATTGCAAATCGCTGAGCGTGACTTTGCTGTCCTCGTCCAAAATAAAGCTCCCATTTATAATTTTTTGCTCTACATCTGTAGTATTAAGAATGTAGTGTGCAAAAAACAAACTGTCAACAGGAGCCTGTTATTTTTTTGAGTTGTTTGTTCATCTCATGGCGCAGGAGAAACAGACTGATCAAAGCTTGTAGGGTCACCGTGGCCACCGATAAATACCAAACATGGATAATTTTAAAGCCGGACTGGTGCGAAAGCCATAGTGCGGGCAGGGCAAAGGTAATGACGCGACTGCCCATGCTGATAAAGGACGGCCAGGTATTGCCTAGGGCTTGAAAAGTGCCGGAGCAAGCGAAAATAAAACCCGATGCGACGAAATTCCACGAAATGATGCGCAGGTATTCACTCGCCACGCTGCTCACTTCGGGGTCTTGGGTGAAAAAGTGGACTAGCCATCCGGGCGAAATTTGGCAGAGTAGGGTTAATACCGCCATCAGTGTACAGACCAGTATGGTCGCTGAGCGCACAGTTTCGCGCACCCGAGCACTTAGCTTTGCACCAAAGTTTTGTCCTGCGATAGGCGCAATGGCGAAAGAAATCGCCATCACTGGCAAGAAAATGGCTTGCATGAGTCGCGTCCCCAAGCCAAATCCTGCTTGCGCGCTGGCACCGAAATCGCGAATGATTCCATACAAAACGGCCATAAAAATGAAGATGAAAAAGAACTCGCCTCCGGCTGGCAAACCGACGCCAAGAATGCGTTTGCAAATGCTAGCGTCGAAGGCTAATTGCTGTCGGTCGAGCTTGACATAGGTCTCTAATTTTTTGAAGTAATAAAGCGAGGCCAGTGTGCCACCCAAACAGGCGATGGAAGTAGCTAGACCTGCTCCTGCAACGCCCATGGCATACCCCGTTCCCCAGCCCGCAATCAACACGGGAGCAAGAATCAAATTGAGTAAAACTGTCAGTAATTGCACGAGCATCGTGGGCTTGACGATGCCTGTTCCGCGCAAGCCACTACCCGCGCCCGTCATCACAAATTGTAGCGCTAGGCCGGGCAACAAATATTGGATGAAGCTTATGCCCGCGTTGATTGTGGCAGTGTCGGCCGCAAGCAGGTGCATATAGCTTTTGGCTAATCCATATCCGCCGATCAGCGTAACGAGGGCGCAGAGGCCCGAGAGTAGCAATAGTTGGTTAAAAATATGATTGGCATCGGCTTGATCTTTGCGCCCGACGGCATGTGAAATCAGGCTCACTGCACCGACGCTCAGTGTTTGCGTCAAAGCCATCACAGCAAATTGCAAAATGCCCGCCGAACTGACACCGGCCAAGGCGGCATCACCCAAGCCTGCGACAAAATACAAGTCCACAAAAAAATACAGGGTTTGCACCAGCATGCCGATAGAAATCGGAATCGCCATTGCGATAATGTGCTTGGTGATGGAGCCTTGGGTGAGATCGCGCATAGGTTGAAAAAAGTTGCAAGTTCACCATATTAGCCCATGCCGCTGGCTTTACGCCATTTTCCTGCGGTAGATGCAAAGTCAGCTTTTCCCATTTAAATGTATTTAAGCTACATTTGTTGCGTTTACAGCGATATAAAGCGCTTTAATTGAAAAAAATTTGTTTACAAAAAAGTAGTTATGCTACATTTGTAGGCAGTGGCGCACTGATTTTGTGGGCATATTCCGCTTAAACCCAAAAATGTCTAGCAAGTGCAACACGAGACTGGCTCATAGATGGCTGGCTCAAATAGGCGCAAATAGATGCAAATAAGCGCAAATATACGATTTGATCTCGATTTTTCATAGGATGGCGATTTAGCCGCAGATTGTTTGCGGAATGCAGATGAGGGCATTCGCGCTATCGAGAAGGAAAAATTTCGCTTGAATCCTCAGCGTGTGCGATGTGCTGCACACCTGTATATCCTAAATTTGACTGGAGAAGACATGAAACAAATATTGACGCGGCCTACTGGGCTGCTAAGGAAAAGGCTTTTCGCCGTGCTTGCAGTGACGGTTTATGGTTTGAGTTTGCAAGCAAGTGTCGCTGCCGCTGCGAATTTCAATCCGCGTGAAACCTCGGTGCAAATGTTTCGCTGGAAATGGAATGACATCGCCAAAGAATGCACTAATTTTCTCGGCCCCAAAGGCTATGGCGCGGTGCAGATTTCGCCGCCACAAGCCTCGGCCAGCTTGAACGCATGGTATGACATTTACCAGCCCGTGAATTTCACGCAACTCAATAGCAATATGGGGACGGAAACTGAACTTAAGAGCATGATCACCACCTGCCACACGGCCAAGGTGCGGGTGTTTGCCGATGTGGTCGTAAACCACATGGCGGCAGGCTCAGGGACGGCGACCGATGGTACAACTTGGAATTCGACGACGCTCGCCTATCCATTTTTCAGCGCCTCTGATTTTCATCCTAACTGCACGATACAAGACAGCGACTACAGCAATAACCGCAACAATGTGATGCAGTGTCGTTTGGTGGGTTTGCCTGATTTGGCGACCGAGGGTACTTATGTGCGTGGGCAAGTGAAAAATTATTTGAATAAATTGATCGCGATGGGCATCGATGGCTTTCGATTTGATGCCGCCAAACACATGAATCCAGCCGATCTCAAAGCCTTCGTTAGTAGTGTCAGTAGCACCAGCACTTCCGGTGAGGCCTTATGGATTACGCAGGAAATTATCAGTGATGGCACGGTCAATCGAGCCGATTACCTGCCTGCTGGTACGATCAACGAATTCAAATTTGCAGCCGCGATGCGGGAGACTTTTCGCAGTACGAATGGCAATCAGTTGGCGCAGATTCGTACTTACATGGGAAGTCCGGGTGCCTGGGGTGGTAGTTGGGGATTTCTAGATAGTTCGCAAGCTTCGGTCTTCGTGAATAACTGGGATACCGAACGCAATGGCGATTCCATGAATGCCAGCAATTACACTGGTGTTGTCAATGACAGCCAAGGCAGTAAGCGCTATGACTTGGCGAACATTTTTATGTTGGCTTGGCCGTATGGACATGCTCAAATACATTCGGGATTTCGCTTCACGAACAAAGATCAAAATAGTCCCGCCGCAAGTCCTTTTGACAGTAGTGGCAATCCCAAAATAAATATTGATTGGGACTTTATCCACCGCTGGTCCGATATCGCCGACATGGTCGCTTTGCGTAATACTGCAGCGGGCGAGGGAGTGAGTAATTTTGTCAGTGGCACCAGTAATCAGATTGCCTTTGGCCGTGGTAGCAAAGCCTTCGTTGCGATCAACAATGAATTCTCAGTGTGGAATGCATCTTTCCAAACTTCACTACCTGCGGGTACCTACTGCAATGTGGTGCATGGCTTGCGCAATCCTACGACGGACACTTGTTTGAGCGATAGTGTCACGGTGGCCAGTAATGGTGTATTTTCAGTGGCGATTCCTGCCAATGGTGGGGCGACGGTTCCGGCGATTGCGCTACACACTAATCAAAAACTAGGCGGTACCGTACCACCGACTTGCACCACAGTGCCAGTGAAGTTTCGGGTTGCCAATGCCAATACCACGATGGGGCAAAATGTGTATGTGGTGGGAAATCGGGCTGAGCTCAGCAACTGGACACCGACCACGAGCATGACGATAGAGGGTAGCGGCGCGAATGTGCCGTGGTCGATAACTGTGCAGTTGCCGCCATCGACCGCGATCCAGTACAAATTCATGAAGCATGGTGCGGTGGCGGATGTTTGGGAGTCGAATCAAGCGACCGCCAGCGGAAATCGTGAGGTAATGACGCAAGCCTGCGGCGCAGCGAATTTGGTTTTAGATGCAGGGAATTTTAAATTCTAAGTCGAGTTTTTGGACTGATTGCCTTGGGTTTAAAGCCCAAGTGCAATCACGCCAGCGGCGATACACAATGCGCCTAACATGCGTGGTATTCGGCCGCCTTCATTTAAAAGTTGACCACCGATCAGGGCGGCAAATAACATCGACACTTCGCGCGCTGGCGCGACATGGCTGAGTGGCGCAAGTTGCATGGCGTACAGTACCAGGACGTAGGAAATGGGGCTGATACAGCCGACCACCATCGCGTATTTCCATTCTTTTTTCCAAGAGAGTGCGCTGGCCTGTCGATCCCGTAATAAGCTAGGCAATACGATCACAATACGAACCAGATTGCCCATGTAGTCAAGCAGAATCGGGGACACTAGAAGAACTTTGACTCCATAGCCGTCGACCACAGTATAGGCGGCGATAAAAACACCGGTGAGCAAGCCATAATAAATGCCTTTGCGTACGCGTCGATTTTTTTGTGCATCGTGCTGTTTAGCTTCTGCGAATAGACTTGGGCCACCGGCGATAAAGAATACCCCGATGACGACGACCACAATACCTAACATGCCTAGCCAAGAGAGTCTTTCGTTCAAAAAAATAATCGCCATCGCCGACGATAGTAAGGGGCCAGAACCGCGTGCCAAGGGATACACCACGGTTAAATCGGCTTTGCGATAGCCGCGTAAAAGCGTAATGAAGTAGAGTACGTGTAAAAGGCCGCTTAGACTAACTAAAGCGTATTCGCGCCAGCCCCATTGCGGGACAACTGACCACGCACAATAGATTCCAACCGGCGACCAAACAACGGCCATGATGAGGCCATTCCAAGCTGCAAAGCGCACATCACCGCCCGCTTTTTTAGCGGCGATATTCCAGAGTGCGTGAATTAAACCGGCGAGTATGACTAGAGCAAAAGCGGTAGGGGACACAGGATTTTGGCTTCGAACGTCGATCGTAAAAACGCTAAACTTCGCGGGAAAATATCACTACTTTCCCGCGAAAATTTAATTTACCGAAACGCGGACTTTTTCGCTAATTTGAATCAGTCCGCGCTCTTCTAACGCGAGTCTACCAAAATTTGACAGATGATGTATTGCTTGCAGTCCTATTTGATGGTTGCCAAGACACTGGCTCCACTCACTGCAGCATACGCATTGACTAGCAAATAGTAAGTGCCAGCTTTGGGCGCATTGATGGTGATAGTCTCGGCATTGGTTGAGCCATCTGACTTCGAATCAAAGCTCGTGGTGGTTGGAGCGCTGGCAAATTTAGCATAGAGATCGCCATCGCCCGTGCCACCGGAGAGTTTGAAAGTCAAACTGGTTTTCCCTGCGGGTACCACGATGCTATAGGTTTTCGAAGCATTGGCGGCGAGTGCACCTACACTGACCGTGACACCGCTGGTGAGCACATTACCACCGGTACTGCCAGTTTGGTAACTTGCCACTAGACTGGCACCACTGACGGCACTGTAGGCATGACTCATTAAATAGTAAGTGCCTGCTGTAGGTGCCGCGATGGTGATGGTTTCAGTGTTGCTTGAGCCATCGGATTTTTGCAGATAGGATGTGGTGGTCGGGATGCTGCCGAGTTGGGTGTAAATATCTAAGTCACCGGTACCCCCCGAGGTTTTAAAAGTTAAATTGCTGGCGTTGCTGGGTACCGCAAAGCTGTAATTGGCTTGCGTTCCATTGGCCATGGAAACCGCTACGGCCACATCTTTCGTCAATACGGTCGTACTCGGTGGTAGGCCGGGACCATCACTGCCTAATTCAACTGCAAAAGAAAGTGCGAGTTTCGCGAATTTGAGAGCGTGGTCGGCTTGATTGCCGGTGAAAGCATAGGTGTCGCCAGTGCCGTGGATTTTTGGATTGTCTTCATTCATCGCCGTTTCGAAAGGCATGGAAGTCGCATAGCCTTGTGAATTCCACGAGGCGTGATCGGAGCAAGCATAGCCGCAACTATCATAGCCAATTTGTAGCGTAGGTTGGTAGGTCGTAATAAGATTGGCAGCGAAGGTGTTTTGCGCGCTGTTGGTGTAATCGGTAAAGAGGTAAATGTCTTTCGCCGAGCCTTTGTAATTGGTCATATCCAATTGCATCACACCGACCACATTGACGCCGTCAGTTTTAAATTTTCGCGCAATTTCTGCCGAGCCTTTGAGGCCGACTTCTTCCGCGGCATAAGCGATAAATTTAATGGTGCGTCGTGGCTGATAATTACTCTCTAACATCACCCGCATCGCTTCCGTTAAACTGGCAATACCAGAGGCATCATCATCCGCGCCGGGGGCGACTGTGGTTTCGCTTGTGCCATTGATGTTAATGGAATCTTGATGCCCACCCAAGACCACGACCTCAGACCCATTGTCACTACCGGCGATAGTCATAATTACCGATTTTTGTGGCCAACCCGTATGGGTGAATTGCTCGACTGTGACGTTGCTGTGACCCGTTGCCATGGTGGTCCATTTGTTTTTAATCCAGTTCGAACCATTCACGCCACCCGTCGTGGTGTAGTAGCGATTGACGAAGGAGGATAAATCAATAATGATCTGGCCGATATTGCTTGCTTGCATTTGCGAAAGCAAGGGCGTAACCGTGGTTTGATTATCGATGGTGTAGGACGGGGCGAGCAGGTTACTCGGTGGCGGTGCAATTCTTTGCGCCACATTACCGAGCGCCGCGCGTCCGGCTTGTTGGCTGCTGTGCGCAACGAAGCCGGCGCAGCGTTTAAGATTGCTGTGAATGGCGCCGGATAATGCCGCGATTGTTTCAGCTTCCACTTGGACTAAATGGACAGTTTCGGGCTTTAAAAGGCCGTGTTGACCCGGATTGATTTGCACACTATCTTCCGCCAAAGTACCGGGCGAAATCGTTTGCAATTCGCGGAAGGCGGAGTCGCCTAAAGTAATCCATACTTTTTTGCTCTGAGCGTGAGCGGACGAAATGGCAACACTCCCTAGCATCAGCCCGAGGATAAGGCTGTTAATCATTTTTTTTTGCATGTCTCTCTCCATTGACATCGTGTTTAGATGGGAAGGTAACGGACGAAACGAAACCGCTGGACCTTGATTGCTCAGTGTTGAAAAGCAAATGCGGGGAGGCGGTTTTGTTCTGTCAATCAGGTGAGTGCAGCAAGAGGCATTGATACTGCAATGCCTTCTCTTTAGCAGGTATCCTCGTGGGACTTTTATGGCTCACCGGCGACGAGTAGAGCAGAGAAATAGCGCGGCGCAAAGTTGGGAGTTGTTTTTTGATGAATGGCAAATTCAAGATTTATTTCTCGGCACAAGATTAAATTTTGTTTGAAGTGGGTGTTTCATGGGTTTTTGAAAATGAGAAGTGACACTAGAAATATTTGGAATGCTTTGTACTTGAATAGTAAACTGTGATTTTACAAAAATAGATATAAAAGCCCCATGCCGTCTCGCATACTTAGCTTTTTTTTGGGAAATAGTTGAACATGAAAATTGCACTCGTCACCTGTCAGGCGCAGCTAGATTTGTATGGCGGGGAGAAGTTGTTGATCAGCGCATTGTCCGGCCTAGGCCATGATGTCGCGATACCTGTTTGGGACGATGCTAAGGTAGTCTGGTCGGAATTTGACGCTGTCGTTTTGCGTTGCACTTGGGACTATCACCAAAAACTAGCGCAGTTTCATGTTTGGATGGACGCGTTGGAAAGCCGGCAGGTGTGCGTCATCAATCCGCTATCTATTTTGCGTTGGAATATCAATAAGCGCTATTTATTTGAGATGGCCAAACATACTGCTGCGGTGATACCCACCTGCTTAATCGAGCCCAGCGACACGCGTTCTTTGGCGCAAATGATGGAGGCCTTAGCGGTTAAGGAGGCGGTGTTGAAACCCCTGCAATCAGCAGCGGCGTGGCGAACAATCCGTGTATTGGCAGACGATATCGTAAAGGCAGAAGATCAATTTGCGCATTGGCGTGGCGAACAGGAATTTCTTTTGCAAGCCTTTATGCCCGAAGTCGTTGACGAGGGCGAGTGGTCCTTGATGTTTTTTAATGGCGTGTATAGTCATTCGGTACTCAAGCGTGCAAAGCACGGCGATTTTCGTGTGCAATCTGATCATGGCGGCACGGTGCATGCGCTTGAGTGTCCTATGCATTTACAGGTGCAAGCGCAGGCCATGCTCGCCCAGCTCGAGCACACCCCCTGCTACGCGCGGCTCGATGCGGTAGTACGAGGCGACGCGCTGTATTTAATGGAGCTCGAATTAATTGAGCCCGAATTGTTTTTGGAGCACCACCCAGAAGCGGCGCAGCGTTGCGCAAGGGCGATCATTCAATATGCCATGTCGCATTAACTGGGTATCGCGCAAAGACTTTGAATAGCGACGATTGAATTTTTGATTTTACAATCAACTTGGACTATTTCCCTGCGTCTTCCGCCGCTTTTCTAATGGTCATCAAGCTTGCGCCCGGCGTGATGAGGTTGCCGTCATAGCGCAATTCGATTAAGGCGGGAAGTTGGTGTTCTCGCGTATGTTGCAATGCGCGGGCAAAGGCGGGTGCGAACGCCTCGGTAGTGAGTACCGTTTCGCCCAAGGCTCCGTAGGCGCGCGCCAAAGCAGCGAAATCGGGATTGTGCAACTCGGTGCCCGACACGCGTGCCGGGAATTCTTTTTCTTGGTGCATCCGTATCGTGCCGTACATTCCATTGTTGAAAACGATGATGATTACGCCAGCACGGTATTGCATCGCCGTGGCGAGTTCCTGTCCGTTCATCATGTATTCACCATCGCCTGCGAAGGTGACGACGGTGCGCTCGGGGTGGATAATTTTTGCAGCCACACCGGACGGCACGCTATAGCCCATCGCACCCGAAGTGGGCGCCAGTTGAGTGCGCCAGCCGCCGTAAGGGAAATAGCGATGCGCCCAAGTGGCGTAGTTGCCTGCGCCATTGGTAATAATGGTATCAGCAGGCGCAGCCTGCACAATATCTTGTACCACCTGCCAAAGATTGAGCGGTGAATTTTCTTGTTTGAAAATACTGGGTTCGGTCTGCCATGCCAATAATTCCGCTTTGGCTTGGCTCACGCTATCTCGCCATGCACTGCTATCCACGGCAGCCATGTTGGCGAAAACCTCGGCGATTTCTTTCATGCCGCTGTTGACCATCATCGCCGCTTGATAGACCCGCCCTAGTTCTAAAGCATCGCTATGAATGTGAATTAAAGTTTGTTTCGGGAGTGGTGCTTCGAGCACGGTATAGCCACCTGTCGTCATTTCACCCAGTCGAGGACCGATGGCCAAAATAAGATCAGCGTCTTTAATTCTTTGCGCTAGCTTTGGATTGATACCGATACCGACGTCGCCGATGTAGTTGGGATGGGTATTGGGTAATAGATCTTGAAAGCGAAAAGCGCAGCTCATCGGTAAATGGTTTTGCTCGGCAAAGCTAGTGATTTGTTGGGTGGCTTTCAAATCCCAACCACTGCCACCTAAGATCACGATGGGACGCTGCGCCTTGGCTAAATGGGCGCGAATTTGAGCCGTTTGGGCGATTGAAGCTGAGGCTTGTACCGGCGTATAAGCGGCGGTATCGGCAACCTGAGCTAAGGCCGATAAACAGTCTTCGGGCAGTGCCAGTACCACCGGTCCCGGGCGGCCACTGGTCGCGACTTGAAAAGCGTGAGCAATGTATTCGGGAATGCGATCAGCACGGTCAATCTGAGCCACCCATTTTGCCATAGGGCCAAACATGCGCCGATAGTCGATTTCTTGAAAAGCTTCGCGTTCGACAAAATCATTGCCCACCTGTCCGATGAAAAGTATCATGGGCGTGGAATCTTGATGCGCTGTGTGGACACCAATTGAAGCATTGGTCGCCCCAGGGCCGCGAGTGACAAAACAAATACCGGGCTTGCCGGTGAGTTTGCCATAGGCATCGGCCATAAAAGCCGCGCCGCCTTCTTGACGATTAATGATGAAGCGTATCGGACTGTCGTGTAAGGCATCAAGTACGGCGAGATAGCTTTCACCAGGGACACCAAAAATCAGGTCAACACCATGCACTTGCAAAGCATCGACCACCAATTGTCCACCTGTACGAGAGTTATGCATATCAATTGCGAAGAAATGGAAAAACGATACGCTACCAGAAATCGCGCTGCGCTTATATGGCAAAGTGCAAGTGGTTTGCAAATATTTGATTTGACGGTGGATTTTGTTTTGTGTAAGCCCTCACAGAAAGCAGTTCTAAAAAAAATTTCTAAAGCCCTCACGCTTTCGGCAAAAACATACAGAAGAAAATTTTATCGGGATTTTTACTTGCCTAGATCAAGAATTATCTCTATCGTTGTAGAAGAAAAATAGGACGGTCGTTCGATTTATTCTGGGCGCGGATTTAAAACTAGATTTGTAAGCGGTCTTTTTGAAAAAAATATGGGGGCAATATGAAAAAATTGGGATTGATGAGTCGAACTTCGGTATTGGCGATGGCCTTGTTATGGGCTCTGAGCCTATCAGCCGGCGCGGAAACGATCGCCGGCGTTAAGCTTGACGATACGGTACAAGTGGGTAATCAAACCTTGAAACTCAATGGTGCAGGGGTGCGCTATAAATTGGTATTTAAAGTTTATGTGGGTGCGCTATATCTGCCGGAACAAAAACACACCACAGCAGATGTATTGGCTGCCAATGGCGCAAAGCGCGTGACTTTGGTCATGATGCGCGATTTGAGTAATGACGATTTGGGACAGCGCTTTATGGAAGGCCTACGCAATAACTTAGAAGTGGCGGAGCGCTCAAAACTGGTGAAGCCCATGATCGCCTTTGGTCAAATGTTTTCGCTGGTACCGGTCCTGAAAAAAGGGGATGTATTGACCTTTGATTGGGTGCCTGGGACGGGCGTGGTTTGTCAATTTAACGGACAACCCATCGGTGAAACGATTTCCGATCCAACTTTTTACAATGCGGTGTTAAAGATTTGGTTGGGGAATCATCCTGCCGATGACTCCCTCAAAAGGAAAATGCTGAATGAGAAATAAGACTCGAACAATAAGCATGGACAAATAAGTCTGTGCTCGAGTTCGGCCGCTGCTGTTACAATAGCGCCTGAAGCAAGCCAGACAATCGCTGGCCTTGACGCTTGCGTCAAGGCGGGAGGAAGGTCCGGACTCCATAGAGCAGGGTGACGGCTAACGGCCGGACGCTGAAATTTTTTGTGAAAGCAAAAATATAAGGCGAGGAATAGGGCCACAGAGACGAGCGTATTTAGTTACGGTGAAACGCGGTAACCTCCACCCGGAGCAATTTCAAATAGGCACGCGTTGATGTGGCTCGCGGAGCGTGCGGGTAGAAAGCTTGAGCTAAAGAGTAATTTTTGGCCTAGAGGAATGATTGTCATAGCGCGATGCTCACGCAAAGCGCCGTAACAGAATCCGGCCTACCGGCTTGCTTCAATTCTTTATTGCTGAACGAAGGCATGGCAGATTTGCCGCATCGTTGAGTCTAAACATAGCCCAGATGCAATCCTAGTGTTACACTTTCCTCACAGGCACTCTGCCTTTTAATTTCCCCTGTTTTTGTCGAGAGAGGTCATGCATGGCGAGTGGTCGTGGCAAACATGAAGTAGCCGATGTCCCTTTATTGGCGCTTTTTGCCTGTGCCGCATTGATTGTGACGGCCATTGCCTTACAAACTTGGTGGTCAATCGAACAGGATCGTAGCCTGACACTGGCATCGAGCAATGCTCATAGTTTGCTCAGCGCGCGTATGCTGGAAGAACATGCCAGTCGGGTCTTGCGCGACACCTCTCGCACTTTGTTAGCGACCGCTGAGGAATTACAAAGCACCCCAGATAAAATAATTCGCGACGAAGCGTCGATGCGCGGAATTTTGAGTAATCAAAGACGCGATTCTGAATTCATATTTTCTATTTCCGCCGTGGATGCACAGGGTAGTTTGTGGGCCTCTTCTTTGCGCTTTCCCTTTGAAGCGAGCGACGTTTCGCATCAAATTTATATCGACTTTCTGCGTAAGGCGACACTCAAATATCAGCGCGATGTCGTGATAGGCACGATCTTCGTGGACAAGAAAAGTGGCCAAGTATTGCTGCCGATGGCGACTAATTTTTTCGATGCGAGTGGTAATATCAACGGCCAAGTGATGGCTGACATTAAGCTGGCTTATTTCCAAGATTTTTATCAAAGAGTGGCGAAAGATGCAGGCGCCAATATTGCGCTCGTCGATCAACATGGACAAATTTTAATTGAGGCGCTGCACAAGCCGAGCTTGGCCGATAAGCCTAGCCAATTAGATGAAGATTTGCGAAAAAGTATTTTAGAGAGCTTTAAGCGCAATGGTCGAATCGAAGAGTCGCTGAGTGATTCTAAATCCTCGTTTGGCTATTCCTATCTGAAAATGGCGGAATTTCCTTTGGTGGTCGTGTTTGGCCGTGAACTCGATTCGGTGCTGTTGGCGTGGAAAAAAAGGGTGGAACAGAAGCTTATTTTTGCGACGATTTCAATTCTCTTTACGCTGATATTAAGCTTCTTATTATTTAAAAAAATGAGTGGCCTGCGTCGCTCGCAAGAGCAACTGCTCGATAGTGAAAAACGCTATCGCCTTTTGTTCGAAGATGCGCAAGATGGGATTGTCCTGATCAATCGCGCCTATCGATTTTTGGATGGAAATCAAATCGCACTCAATATGCTAGCAGTCGATTCCAAAGAAGATTTAGTTTTGCTCGACATTGGCGAATTCTCCGCAGACTGGCGCTATACCCAACCCACAGTGGCCGCAAAAAAAGCGGAATCGATTAAACGGTTTGTCGATCAGGCGCTTAAAGGCGTAGTGCAAAAATTTGAATGGGTGGCGCATCGACGCGGAAATGAGTGGTATAGCGAAGTGACGCTGAGCCGCGTCACGATAGCCGATGAAATGATAATCTTTTGCGTGATGCGTGACATCTCTCAAAGAAAACATGCGGAGCGTCTGTTACAAGGTCAAAATCAACTTCTACAATTGATCGGTAGTAGCGAAAGCTTGGAGTCGATTTTGATCGACACCTGCCATTTTGTGGAGCGCAATAGCCCCCATTGGCATTGCGGAATTCAATTACTCTCTGCGGAACAAAATGTGTTTACCCAAACCATAGGTGAGCACTTCCCCGATATCTTGCGTCGTCAATTAACCGAATCGCCGGTTTGCTATGGTAATGGGGTATGGAGTGAGGCGGTGTTAGATGTGGTGCCGGTGTGGATCAGTGATATTGCAAAAGCCCCAGCGATGGAATTTATCGCGCAGCGCAAATTACTCGTCAATTACGCTGGGGTTGGATCCTGGCCCATCATGGGTAAGACCGGCATGATACTCGGTACCTTCACCTTATTTACCGAATCGGGTGCAGCCTTAAGCAATGACGATCTGGCCTTGATTAGTATCGCCACCGACGTATCGAGCATCGCTATCGAAGGCAAACATGCGGAAGAAAAAGCCATTCGTTTGGCGCACTATGACGAAGTAACCAAGCTACCGAATCGTTTTTTGTTCAACCAATATTTGAGCAAGGCATTGATGTATGCCGAGTATAGCGACAGTCGCGTGGCGGTTTTGCTACTGGACTTAGATCGCTTTAAGAATATCAATGATACCTTCGACCATGAAGAGGGCGATAAAGTGTTGCGCACGGTCGCGCAAAGGCTCAAAAAATGTCTCTCTGAATCGGACACCATCGCCCGCGTCGGTGGCGATGAATTCATGCTGCTGTTAGATCGCTATAAATCCCCACGCGATTTGTCGGCCATTGCGGATCGCTTGTTGGCCACAGCCGCAACGCCCTTTGAAATCAATGGTCAAGAATTGCAAATTAGCGCCAGTATCGGCATCGCCGTTTATCCAGACGATGGTAAAGAAGCGCAGTCTTTGATGAAAAATTCAGAGATCGCCATGTACCGCGCCAAGCATAACGGTAAAAATAATTTCCAGTTTTACGATGCCAATATGAACGTGCATACGATAGAGCGACTCGCTTTTGAGGGGCAACTTCGACGCGCCTTGGATCAACGAAATTTCATCGTGCTGTATCAGCCTAAGTTGGATGTGCAAAGCGGAAAGATGGTGGGTGCGGAGGCGCTGGTGCGTTGGAATCACCCAGAAAATGGCTTAATCTTGCCTGCCGAATTTATCGGCTTGGCCGAGGAGGCTGGTTTAATCAGTCGCCTAGGAATGCAAGTGTTGGACATGGTTTGTCGCGATATCGCCTCGTTCCAAGCCGCTAAAAAAGGCTTTGGACGGATTGCGATCAATCTTTCCGGTGTTCAGTTTAAAGACCATAATTTGCTGGAAGAATTGGCGAAAATCGTTAATTTCTGGGAAGTTGATGCAAACACGCTGGAATTTGAAATCACTGAAAGCATGGTGATGCACGACCATGAACAAGCCATCGTTCACATGGATGGCTTGAAGGCGGCTGGCTTTGCCCTTTCCATTGATGATTTCGGTACCGGCTATTCTTCGCTGGCGTATCTCAAGCGCTTCCCAGTCAATAGCTTAAAAATCGACAGCTCCTTCATCAAAGATATTCCCGATGACCCGAATGACACCGCCATCGTTTTAGCGATTGTCGCAATGGCGAAAACCTTGGGTTTAAAGGTCGTTGCGGAAGGGGTTGAAACCCAAGTACAACTCGAAACTTTGCGTTCCTGCGGCTGTGATGAATACCAAGGTTTCTATTTCTCTTCGGCAATTAGCGCCACCGACCTATGTAAGCTTTTGGCGCAAAGCGCGAAATAAGCTCAGGCTGGACCTTCATCTGCCGTTCGGTTCTAGGGCCCTAGCGTGCGCTCTAGAGCCAATAACTCAAACCAATCCACGACGCAAGCGCGACCTTCCTCGTCTTAAGCTCAAGTGGCAAGCCAGGCTCACCCCTAGAAAAGAAACACATGCGTACAGCTGATGTGCTACTTTCACTGTCGATTGTAAGTCCCTAATTTATTGAGATATTCCCAGTAAGTTTACTTTAGGCAACTGCGCTAAGTCATTGACTTTATTCAATAATTTCCCATTTCCTCTCACAATTCGCTTGACCATGCTCAAGTCATCCTCTAAAGTGGTAAAAAATGTGAGAATGTGCTATTTAGTGGTGAAATTTCCCTAAAATGCGCCAGCTCATAATTCTAATCTAAGGTCCCTAAAAAGGTTGGCAAAGTGTTTCAAGGCGCGTCTTCACTCAATCTCGATGCAAAAGGTCGGATGACTATACCGACTAAGCACCGTGATGCCCTCATTTTGCAAAACGAAGGCCGCATCACCTTAACCCGTCATCCTCATGGCTGTCTGCTGCTTTTCCCGCGTTCTACTTGGGAGTTGCATCGCGAACAAATCGCCGCTTGGCCTATGGCTGCTCGTGCCTGGCAACGCATTTTTCTCGGCAATGCTTCTGATGTTGAAATGGATGGTACGGGTCGAATCTTGGTTGCGCCTGAGTTGCGCAGTGCGGTGGGTTTGCAAAAAGATGTGATGCTCTTAGGGATGGGCTCGCACTTTGAAATCTGGGATGCCAATCAACTTGCCGAGAACGAAGCGCAAGCACTGGCTGGCGGCATGCCAGATGTCTTAAGTCAATTCTCTTTTTGAATCCGTGACCATGATAGAGCAAGCGAGCACATGGATACACCAAACGGTGTTGTTAGATGAGGCTATCGAAGCCCTGGATTTACAGGGCGCACGCGCCAACGGTATCTATGTGGATGCGACTTTCGGGCGTGGTGGGCATAGCCGTAAGCTGTTACTGGGATTGGGAGCGCAAGCGCGATTAGTCGCTTTTGACAAAGACCTAATGGCGATTGCCAATGCCGAACAAATCCAAGACGCACGATTTGAGATTGTGCATGAAAGCTTCGCCGATATGGCGCAGCAATTAGATCAACGCGGACTGCATTCGCTCGACGGTGTGCTCATGGACTTAGGGATTTCCTCGCCTCAAGTTGATGATGCCGAACGTGGTTTTAGTTTTCGACAAGACGGTCCTTTGGACATGCGTATGGATACCACACGCGGCTTGTCGGCAGCACAGTGGTTGGCGCAAGTCGAAGAGAAACAATTAAGGGAGGTTATAGAAAATTATGGGGAAGAACGGTTTGCTTTTCAGATTGCAAAGGCGATTGTTGCTCGCCGGGCGACGCGCCCCATTGCCACTACCGGAGAGCTTGCTGAGCTCGTCGCTCACGCCGTCAAAACGCGCGAGAAGGGCAAAGACCCAGCAACTCGCACCTTTCAGGCTATACGGATTTTCATCAATCAGGAGTTGGAAGACCTCGAGACCGGTCTAGCTGCGGCCTATGCCCGGCTTGCGCCGGGTGCGCGGATGGTGGTCATCAGTTTTCATTCATTGGAAGATCGCATTGTGAAACAGTTTTTCGCATCCAAGGTGAAAGTGGCACAACCTGATCGGCGTTTGCCGATACGGACCGTGGATTTGCCACCAGCACAAATGCGTTTGATCGCACGTGTTAAACCTAGCGAGGCTGAGATCGCCGCGAATCCACGCGCACGTTCCGCCATCATGCGAGTTGCAGAGCGCTTGCCAGATGTGCAGTTTGGAGTCCAAGTATGAGCGCGCGCTTAAACCTATTTTTGGGCTTTTTGCTGACGCTGTGCGCACTGTCGCAAATTAATGCGCAGTACCAGGCGCGTAGTGCCTTTATTGAACTCGAACGCGCGCAAGCTTTGAGTCGTCAATACGAACTCGAATGGACGCAACTTAAACTCGATCAATCTACCCTAGGCAAACATGCGCGTATTGAGCAGGTCGCCAGTCGTGATTTGAATATGGTGTTGCTAAGCTCGGAGCGCATGCAATACTTGAGCGCTGAGGAAAAGAAATGAGTCGCCAAAGCGGAAATACACGCACCGCAGCGAGTAAGGGTATTTCCTTTTCTTCAAATCCGGTGTTGGCCGTAAAGTTGCCGACCCTGCGTTCGAATTTCATCTTATTTTGCTTCTTCGTGATTTTTTTCGGCCTAGCAGTGCGCGCTTTTTGGGTGCAAGGTTTGAGTAAGGATTACTTGCAAAAACAAGGTGCGGCGCGGTATATGCGCACTTTGGAATTGTCCGCGACACGCGGTAAAGTCACCGATCGTAATGGACACGTTTTGGCTTCATCCATACCGGTGCGTGGCATCTGGGTCAGCACGGAAAATGTATTGGAAGCACCACCTGAAAAATTTCTCGCGTTGGCCCAATTATTGGACATGTCCGAAGCGGATTTACGTAAAAAATTAGAGTCTGATCGTGAATTCATTTACCTGAAACGACAAGTTGAACAAGCCGTGGCCGATAAAATTTTGGCGCTTAATATCAATGGTGTCGAGGCGCTCAAAGAATACAAACGCTTTTATCCTGAGGGCGAAGTCGCAGCCCACGTCGTTGGTTTTACCAATCTGGAAGACAAGGGGCAAGAAGGAATCGAACTGGCGTCGGAAAAAGACTTGGCTGGCAAAACTGGCAGTCGGCGCGTGATTAAAGATAGGTTGGGAAATATTCTCGAAGATTTAGAGTCAGTACGTGAGCCGCATGACGGTAAAGAATTGCAATTGTCCATCGACAGTAAAATTCAATACATCGCCTACACGCATTTGAAAGAGGCGGTCGAAAAGCACAATGCCAAAGCGGGTGGTGCAGTGGTGTTGGATGTGGATACGGGCGAGGTTTTGGCCTTGGTTAATTTGCCGACATATAACCCAAATGATCGTTCGGTCTTGAGTGGTGCGCAATTACGTAATCGGGTGATGACGGATACTTTTGAACCGGGTTCTGCGATGAAGCCTTTCACCATCGCCTTGGCACTGGAAACGGGACGGGTCACGCCCAACACGATGGTTGAAACTTCGCCCGGTGCAATGACCATAGGCACCCAAACAATTCATGATTCACATAAACACGGCGCACTTTCTGTAACGGAGGTGATACAAAAATCCTCGAATGTGGGAACGGCAAAAATTGCACTGCAAATGCCCGCCCAGGAAATTTGGTCTTTGTTTTCCAGTGTCGGCGTGGGGCAAGCACCTCAGTTTGGTTTTCCCGGTGCAGTGGCGGGAAAAATGCGCAATTACAAAACCTGGCGACCCATAGAACAAGCCACGATTAGTTATGGTCATGGTTTATCGGTTTCTCTGATGCAGATGGCGCGTGCCTACTTGGTCTTCGCACGCAATGGCGACACCATTCCTTTAAGTTTTCAAAAAACCAGTGCGATGCCACAAGGCACCCGTATTTTGTCGCAAAAAACAGTGATGCAGATGCGTGATATTTTGGAATATGCGACTCAGCCAGGCGGTACCGGTACTTTGGCGCGGATACCTGGCTATCGAGTGGCGGGTAAAACCGGAACAGCCTACAAGGTCGAGGCTGGAAAATACGTCAAAAAATATATTGGTGATTTCGTCGGCTTCGCTCCCGTTTCACGGCCACGAGTGGTGGTGGCGGTCATGATCGATGAACCCGTCAGCGGTGGACATATGGGCGGTACCGTGGCCGGCCCCGTATTTGCTGCGATTACCGCAAATGTATTGCGCGCTTTGAATGTGGTACCCGATTCGTCGGTGTTGAATATTATTCCTGATGAAGGCTTGTCGGAAGGTATGTAGGGCCGTAGTGGACATGAAGGTCAAACCGAATCTAGAAGTGAATGTAGAACTGAAAAAAATTGAATACTGAAATTGAGAAATTACTGCTTGAATTAAAACGCATCGCACCGCAAGGGGTGCTGCGTGCGGACTCGCGCGCGGTGCAAACAGGTGACGTGTTTTTTGCATTTCCGATTGCAGTGACGGCGAGCGCTACTCAAAAATCCAAAGGTGGCGATGGCCGCGCTTATATTCAGGCTGCAATTGCGCAAGGCGCTGCCGCCATAGTGTATGAAGCAGAAGATGCCGATCCAAGTTTGGACGAACCGCAAAATACGGCAGTGCCCTATTTTTCCGTGGCCGGTTTGGCGCAGCAACTAGGTCACATCGCACACGCTTGGTACGGCGCGCCAAGTGATGCAATGCAAACGATTGCGGTGACAGGGACTAATGGAAAGACTTCCTGCTCGCAATGGATAGCAAAAGCGCTTTCTGCGACGGGTGAACCCTGCGCAGTAATCGGCACTTTGGGCGTGGGCCTTTATCGTGATGGACAGATTTCAGCATTAGAAGAAACCGGATTTACCACGCCGGATGCCTTGCAATTGCAGACCCGCTTAGCCGCTTTACGCGATCAAGGTGCACGCGGTTTGGCGATAGAAGCATCCTCAATCGGTCTAGTTCAAGGTCGTATGAATGGACTGCAGGTCGATGTCGCGATGCTGACCAATTTAACGCGTGATCATCTCGACTTTCATCACGACATGGAAGCCTATGCGCAAGCCAAGGCCGCGCTCTTTGCTTGGACAGGTTTGAAAGCTGCGGTCATCAATCTAGATGACGCCTTTGGCGAGGAGCTCTGCCAACAACTTGCAGTCACACGCCCTACGTTGCAGCGATGGACCTACGGAATCGATAGTTCCGCAGCGCTGAATTTGCGGGCGACGCACATTAAAACGAATGCACAAGGAACGCAATTTTTGCTCGAATATGATGGTGCAAGCCAGCTCGTCAGAACGCAAATGATAGGGCGTTTTAATGTGAGTAATGTGTTGGGCGTGCTTGGCGTATTGCTGGCAAGCGGAATGGCGATTAATCAGGCTATTGCCGCAGTCGAAAAACTCAGTTCGGTGCAGGGGCGTATGCAGCAGCTAGGCGGTCAGGGACAAGTGATGGCGGTGGTTGATTATGCCCATACGCCAGATGCCTTGGAAAAAGCTTTGCACAGTCTGCAGGAAGTGGCCAAGGAGCGTCAAGGCAAGCTCTGGTGTGTCTTTGGTTGCGGTGGTGATCGTGATCCGGGCAAGCGCCCACAAATGGGACGCATTGCGCAGTTAGCGCAACATGTGATTGTCACGAGTGACAATCCGCGCAGTGAAGAACCTGGCAAAATCATTGCCGACATTTTGGCCGGTATGCAGAGCGAGCTCGTTGAACCCACCGTGCTGGAAGACAGAGCCAATGCGATTTTATATGCGATCAAACACGCCCAAGCAAATGATGTGGTGCTGATTGCGGGTAAGGGACATGAAGAGTATCAAGAAGTGAACGGCAAAAAAAATCATTTTTCGGATGAAGAGCATGCACGCTTGGCCTTAATCAGTATCGCAACGAATAGCTCGACAAGGAGAAAGCCATGATCCACGGTTCTCTGCATAGCTTACAAAGCGTCGTTTCTGGTTCATCGCTCAAACAATACGCGGAATTTTCCGGTGCCTGTACTGATAGTCGGCAGGTCGCGCCGGGACAATTGTTTATCGCCCTACGCGGTGAGCAGTTTGACGCGCATGATTTCTTAGATCAAGTCGAACAAGCAAAAGCGGCTGCGGTGGTGGTTGAACGCGTCCCTGAAGGCCTGCATTTACCCGCCTTGGTCGTGCCTGATACCAAGGAGGCTTTAATACAAATTGGTCGCTATTGGCGCCGTCAATTTAAGATGCCAGTCATCGGTGTAACCGGGAGTAATGGTAAAACCACGGTTAAAGAAATGATCGCCGCAATACTTAAGGCGCATTTTGGTGAAGATCATATGATTGCGACCAAGGGGAATTTGAACAATGAATTAGGTGTTCCAATGACCTTGATGCGTTTAGATGCCAGTCATCAAGCCGCAGTGATCGAAATGGGCATGAATCACCCAGGCGAAATTGCCTTGCTCAGCTCCATGGCTTGCCCTACTGTCGCGTTGGTCAATAATGCCCAGCGCGAGCATCAAGAATTTATGCAAAGTGTGGAAGCAGTCGCCATCGAAAATGGGGCGGCGATACAAAGCTTGCCTGATGATGGGGTCGCCGTTTTTCCAGCCGACGATGCGTATAGCGCCTTGTGGACTTCCTTGGCGCAAGCCTCAGGGCATCGTAGCATTAAAACCTTCGGTCTCAATGCCAATGCTGATGTGTATGCGAGTTATACGGTTCAGCCTTTTGGAAGTGCGATACAACTCCATTTAGCCGACAAAATCTACCCGTTCGATCTGGCCGCAGCCGGTGAACATAATGTCTTAAACGCTTTGGCGGCAGCCGCCTGCTGCTCTGCGATCGGTGTTTGTCCCGAAACCATCGTGCGCGGACTCAGTCAGTTTCACCCTGTTGCAGGGCGTCTGCAACTCAAGCAGAGTAGCGGCGGCGCGCGCGTCATTGATGATACCTATAATGCCAATCCCGATTCGGTACGGGCGGCGATTGACGTATTGGCGAAGGCAGCGCATCAACGGGTATTGGTGTTGGGCGATATGGGCGAAGTCGGCGCGGAGGGCGCGCAGTTTCATCGCGAGATCGGGCAATACGCCAAAACGCAAGGTGTCGATAGGCTCTATACCTTGGGCAGCTTGGCCGAGTTTTCCAGCGCGAGTTTCGGCAGCGGCGCAGCGCATTACGAAGATATCGTCGCCTTGCTGACAGCATTAAATGAGCATCGCGATGCGAGTCACACACTGCTGGTGAAAGGTTCGCGTTTCATGAAAATGGAGCGTGTCGTCGCACAGTTGGTGGCGGCAGATTAGAAAAAACACCGACGAAAACTATAAAAAAATTTTAGAAGAACTGGGAAGAAAATATGTTGCTTTGGTTAGCGGAATTATTTAAACAAGATGTTGGCGTACTCCGCGTATTCGGATTCATTACCTTTCGTGCGGTGTTTGCCACCATGACGGCCATCTCTATCGGCTTGATCGCCGGACCGGCGGTGATACGCATGCTAGCGCGTTTAAAAGTCGGGCAAGCGGTGCGCACGGATGGTCCGCAAACTCATCTCATTAAGTCCGGCACACCAACCATGGGGGGCGCTTTGGTTTTGATTTCGATCGCGATTTCCACTTTGCTATGGGCGGACTTGAGCAATCGTTTTATCTGGGTCGTTTTGATCGTAACCCTGGGGTTTGGAGCGATTGGTTGGGTGGACGATTATCGTAAAGTGGTTTATCGCGACCCTAAGGGTATGGCATCGCGCGAAAAGTTTTTATGGCAGTCTTTGATTGGCCTCATCGCTGCGATCTATTTAGCGTTTTCCGTTTCCGCGCCGAGTAATTCAAAAGTGTTGGAATTGTTTATCGCTTGGTTGCAATCTGGTTTTAGCATGGACTTGCCACCGAAGGCCGATTTGATTATTCCCTTCTTTAAGGCCTTCAAATATCCGCTCGGCGTGTGGGGCTTTATCGCACTGACCTATTGCGTGATTGTAGGTTCAAGTAATGCGGTCAATTTAACCGATGGTTTAGATGGCTTAGCGATTATGCCGACCATCATGGTGGGCTCGGCCTTAGGTTTGTTTGCTTACGTTACTGGACATGTGGGTTATTCAAAATATTTGTTAATACCGTATATCTCAGGGGCCGGTGAATTACTGATTTTTTGTGGCGCAATGGCTGGCGCAGGTTTAGCTTTTCTTTGGTTTAACGCACATCCAGCGCAAGTGTTTATGGGGGATGTCGGTGCTTTGGCTTTGGGTGCTGCTTTAGGAACCGTGGCAGTGATCGTGCGCCAGGAAGTCGTGCTGTTTATCATGGGTGGCATTTTTGTTGTTGAGACTTTTTCGGTGATGCTGCAAGTGCTCTATTTTAAATACACCAAGCGCAGTACAGGAGAGGGAAAGCGGCTGTTTTTAATGGCACCGCTACACCATCATTTTGAGCAAAAAGGTTGGAAAGAAACGCAGGTCGTTGTGCGTTTCTGGATTATCACCATGTTGTTGGTTTTGTTGGGTTTGTCTTCACTCAAATTACGTTAAAAAAATTAGGAATTTAAGAATTGCGGTATGGACTTTAAAGATAAACAGGTCTTGATTATTGGACTAGGTGAATCCGGTCTGGCGATGGCGCGTTGGCTACATCGTCAAGGTGCACGCATGCACGTCGCCGACACCCGTGCCTTACCAGACCGTTTACCGCAACTGCATGCCCTAGATGCGAACGCGCAGTTTTCCAGCGGGTGTTTTTCTGAAGCATTGCTCGACGGTGTCGATGCGATATTTGTTTCGCCAGGCTTATCACCGCATCGTGAATTGAAAAATATTTGTGCCGCTGCCGCTGAAAAGGCGCTCCCGATTTGGGGTGAATTGGAACTTTTTGCTATGGCGCTTGCAAGCTTGCGTGAAGAAGCGCAATACTCTCCTAAGTTGATCGCGATTACCGGAACCAATGGCAAAACGACGGTAACTAGCCTGACGGCTTTGCTCTGTGCTCGTGCTGGTTTGCAGACGCGGGTGGCGGGCAATATCAGTCCAGCGATGTTAGATGTGTTGATCGATGCTTTGGATAATCAACATTTACCCGAGGTATGGGTATTGGAATTGTCGAGCTTCCAATTGCATTTCTGTGCGAGCTTTAATCCGGATGTCGCGACCGTCTTAAACCTCACAGAAGACCATCTCGATTGGCATCGCGATATGCAAGAGTACGCTGCGGATAAAGCCAAAATTTTTGGCACTACAGGGCACCAAGTACTCAATCGCGACGATGCCCAAGTGATGGCGATGCAGCGTATCAGTTTGCAAAATACAGTCCTGAGTTTTTCCGTTGATGCGCCGCTACGTGATGGGCAGTTCGGGCTCCTGCGCGAACAGGGATTAACGTGGTTGGCGCTGGCGGTCGCTGAAGAAGATGAGGGACTCTCTAGTCGCCGTAAGAAAAAAGAGAGTGTGGAAGCGCCCGTGCAAGTGCAAAGGCTGATGCCAGTCGATGCACTTAAAATCCGCGGCCAACATAATGCCAGCAACGCCTTAGCGGCCTTGGCATTATGTCGTGCAATCGGTTTGCCTTTAGCGCCACTACTGCATGGTTTGCGTGATTATCAGGGCGAGCCACATCGGGTTGAATTGATCGCACAAATAGCGGGAATCTCTTTTATCGATGATAGCAAAGGCACGAATGTCGGCGCCACGGTCGCGGCCTTGAAAGGTTTGGGCGCTGAACATCAGGGTGAGCGCAAACAAATTATTTTGATTGCGGGTGGAGACGGTAAGGGACAAGATTTTTCACCTTTGCTTGTACCCGTTACACAATATGTGAAAGCCGTCTATTTCATCGGTAAGGATGCACTGAGTTTAGCGCAAACTTTAGCCACTAGCGAAGTGGTGCAGGCGCAGTGCGAGAGTCTAGAAAGCGCAGTGCAGTTAGCAGCAGACAATGCCGAGGCAGGTGACGTGGTTTTGCTTTCACCGGCTTGCGCAAGCTTAGATATGTTCAAAAATTATGCCCATCGTGCCGAAGTGTTTTCTGAGGCCGTGCGTGAATTTGCGCTCAGTCGTGGAGAGGTCTTTTGATGCGACAACTTCTCCTTAACTTGGGCGGGAAAATCAGTGAGCGCTTTTCCTTTGGCGGACAACAGCCAGAATTTGCTACTTCGTCGGCTGGGCGTTCTAAGATGCTGGAGTACGATCAAGCCTTGATATGGGTGAGTTTAATTTTGCTGGTGTTTGGTATGGTGATGGTGTATTCGGCTTCGATTTCTTTACCCGATTCCAGGAAATTCGCCAACTATAAACACAATTATTTTTTGTTGCGGCAGGCGGGCTTTATTTGCGTGTCCTTGGTGGTGAGCTACTTTGTTTTTAAAGTGCCGGTGTCGGTCTGGCAGAAGTGCGCGCCTTACGCATTCATTTTCACCTTGATTTTGCTAGTGCTAGTGCTGCTACCAGGTATAGGGAAAATTGTGAATGGTGCACGTCGTTGGTTGTCCTTCGGTGGCATGAATCTACAACCTTCTGAACTGATGAAGATGTTCATGGTTTTGTACGCAGCCGATTACACCGTGCGCAAGCAAGACTATATGCATAAGTTGACCAAAGGCTTTTTGCCTATGCTGCTCGCGGTTGCGGTGTTAGGTTTGCTCTTGTTGTTGGAACCCGATTTAGGTGCCTTCGGTGTGATTGTATGTATCGCGATGGGGATTTTATTTTTGGGCGGTATTAATGGCGTTTGGTTTGGCGGTATTGCGCTCAGTTTGATCGGTATTTTTACTTCGGTAATTTTGCTATCGCCTTGGCGGCGACAAAGAATCTTTGCTTATCTTGATCCGTTTCAGGAAGATAACGCACTGGGCAAAGCTTATCAATTGACGCAGTCCTTAATCGCCTTTGGGCGCGGTGAATTTTTTGGTGTCGGCTTGGGTGCCAGTGTCGAAAAATTGCACTACCTTCCGGAAGCCCATACCGATTTTCTCCTGGCCGTGATTGGTGAGGAATTTGGATTTGTGGGTGTCGCGGCCGTCATTTTTTTATTCTACTGGCTAGTGCGACGTGCATTTGAAATCGGGCGGCAGGCGATCATGCTTGATGCAACCTTCGCTGGACTTGCCGCAAAGGGCGTTGGGATTTGGATAGGGATACAAACAGCGATTAATATGGGCGTGAATCTAGGGGCATTACCGACCAAGGGATTGACCTTGCCATTGATGAGCTATGGCGGAACCGGGATTTTAATTAATTGTATTGGGCTGACGCTTTTGCTGCGAATAGATTTTGAAAATCGCCTCATGATGCGCGGAGGTCGGTTATGACAAGCCGAGCTACAAAAAAGAATTTGCTGATTATGGCAGCCGGTACGGGCGGGCATATTTTTCCGGGCTTGGCGATTGCGGAATTGATGCAGGCGCGTGGCTGGCATGTGACGTGGTTGGGTACGAAAAAAGGAATGGAAGCGCAGATCGTAGCAGGGCGCGGCATTAGTATGGATTTGCTGGATTTTAGCGGACTACGCGGAAAAGGTCTGATGCATGCCGTGAGCGGCACTTTCAAATTAGGCCTCAGTTTTATAAGCTGTTTTAAAATTATTTGGCAGCGAAAACCTGATGTGGTGTTAGGGATGGGCGGCTACGTGACTGTGCCAGGTGGTGTGAGTAGTTTTTTACTCGGTAAACCTTTGGCTTTAATGAACGCGGATGCGCCCTTGCTACTGTCGAATCGGGTGCTTAAAATTTTCGCGAAAAAATTGATGTTTGGCTTGCCAGCGAAATCAGAGGCTACGGGGAATAAGGTGCCAGCCAAGCTGGTGACGGGAAATCCGATACGCCGCGAAATCGCCGACTTACCCGAGCCAGCCAGTCGCTATCGAGCACGTAATGGAGTGCTGCGTATTTTGGTGGTCGGTGGAAGTTTGGGGGCGAAAGCCTTGAATGAATGTGTCCCTGCCGCTTTGGCTCTAATTCCAACTGAGTTGCGGCCTGTGGTGACGCACCAGTCGGGGCAACAACATTTGGAAACCTTGCGCATGGCGTATCAGGCGGCAGGCGTGGAAGCGGAAGTCTTGGCCTTCATCGACGATATGCCGCAGCGTTATGCGCAAGCTGATTTGGTGATCTGCCGCGCTGGTGCAATTACAGTGTCGGAATTAACTGCGGCAGGGGTCGCGAGTATTCTCGTACCCTTGGTCGCTTCGAGTACATCCCATCAGCGCGCTAATGCAGAATGGCTTAGTAGCTTAGGGGGCGGAATTTATTTGGCACAGAGTGATTTAAATCAGGCCGCTCTGGCGCAGGTTTTGCAAGGTCTTGACCGCAATCGTTGTCTCGAGATGGCGCAAGCGGCCTACGCACAAGGGCGCAGAGATGCCAGCGAAACGATCGCACAAATTTTGGAAGAATTAACATGAAACATAAGGTTAAACATCTGCACTTTGTCGGCATCGGCGGTACCGGTATGAGTGGTATTGCGGAAGTTTTGCTGAACTTGGGCTATGTGATTTCTGGTTCTGATTTGCATAGCAATGCAGCTTCACAACGCTTGGCGAGTTTGGGTGCGAAGGTGATGTTAGGGCATGCTGCGCAGCATATTGCAGGGGCCGATGCGGTGGTCGTTTCGACTGCCGTTAAGGCGGATAACCCAGAGGTAATGGCTGCGCGCGAAAAACATATTCCGGTGGTGCCGCGTGCTTTAATGTTGACCGAGTTAATGCGCCTTAAAAGTGGTATTGCGATTGCAGGCACACATGGAAAAACGACGACCACTAGCCTTGTCGCGAGTATTTTGGCTGAAGGCGGCTTTGATCCTACGTTTGTCATTGGCGGTTTGCTCAATAGTGCCGGTGCGAATGCGAAATTGGGCAGTGGTGAATTTATTGTAGCCGAGGCCGATGAGTCCGATGCCTCGTTTTTAAATTTGTTACCGGTGATTGAGGTGATCACGAATATCGATGCCGATCACATGGAAACCTACGAACACGATTTTTCAAAACTTAAACAAGCTTTCGTCGATTTTACTCATCGGCTGCCTTTTTATGGGGTAGCGATGTTGTGCCTAGACGATGCCAATATTCGTGAAATCATGCCGAGAATTACCAAGACCATCGTCACTTATGGTTTTCATGAAGAGGCTGACGTGCGGGCCATCGATGCCCATGCAGCCGATGGGAAAATGCATTTTACTGTGGTTCAAAAAGAGTACGCAGAGATGAAAGTAAGTCTGAATCAGCCCGGTATGCACAATGTACAAAATGCTTGTGCCGCGATTGCGATTGCGCGTGAGGTCGGTGTTGATGACAGTGCGACACAAAAAGCCCTGAGCGAATTTAATGGTGTGGGTCGCCGTTTTACCCGTTACGGTGAAGTTAGTTTAAGTAGTGGCGGTAGTTTTGCTTTGGTCGATGATTATGGACATCATCCCGTTGAAATGGCGGCGACTTTGGCCGCGGCGCGTGGTGCTTATCCGGGGCGGCGCATCGTATTGGCTTTCCAGCCGCATCGTTACTCGCGCACCAGGGATTTGTTTGAAGATTTTGTAAAAGTGATGTCAAGCGCGGATGCGGTGGTGTTGGCAGAGGTGTATGCCGCAGGTGAAATGCCGATTTTGGCGGCGGATGGACGTTCTTTGATGCGCGCCTTACGTGTCTTGGGTAAGGTTGAAGCAGTGTTTGTCGAGGATATGCAAGAAATGGTCGGCGATCTGCGTCAAATTTTACGCGATGGCGATGTATTAATCGTGATGGGTGCGGGATCAATTAGTGCGATACCTGGGCGTTTGACGGCATCAAATTAGGCCTAACATTAAATTTCAGTGGATGAGTGAACATGGAAGAATTTGGAAAAGTAGGGGTTTTGTTTGGCGGACGTTCGGCGGAGCGTGATGTGTCCATCATGTCGGGAACGGGGGTACTGGCCGCACTTAAAAATCGCGGTGTTGATGCGCATGGCTTTGATACTGCGGAGCGCAGTCTAGCGGAACTGGCAGCCGAAAAATTTGATCGCGTTTTTATCGCTTTGCATGGCCGCTATGGCGAAGACGGTAGCTTGCAAGGCGCTTTGGAACAATTGGGCATCCCTTATACCGGTAGCGGTGTGATGGCTTCGTCGATAGCGATGGATAAAATCTGTACCAAGAAGATTTGTCTTTTTCATGGCCTTACAACACCTGCATATCGCGCTGTGGATGCCGATAGCGATTTGAGTAAATTGGTGCAGGAACTCGGTTTGCCGATGATAGTCAAACCACCGCACGAAGGTTCGACGATTGGGATTACGAAAGTCAATCAAGCATCGGAGCTAGCTCATGCAGTTGCGGTTGCCGCGCAATTTGACGAAGAAATTTTAGTGGAAGAATTTATTTCGGGACGCGAATTGACCGTTGCGGTTCTTGGACGCGGGGCGACTGCTTATGCTTTGCCTTTGATCGAGATTCGCGCGCCGGAAGGTAATTACGACTATCAAAACAAGTACTTCACCGATGATACGAAGTACCTGTGTCCGGCACCGATCGATGCCGTTATGACACAGACGATACAAGACATGTGTGTGGCGGCGTATCGCGCTGTGGGTTGTGAAGGCTGGGCGCGGATTGATGTGATTTTGCGTGAGCATGACCAGAAACCGTTTCTGATTGAAGTCAACACTTCGCCAGGTATGACGGGTCACTCCTTGGTGCCGATGGCTGCGAAAGAAGCGGGCATGAGTTATGAAGAGGTTTGTGTTGCGATTTTACGGACAGCGCGTTTGAAGATCACGCCTGACCGTAAATAGATTTGAATTGATTTGAATTGAGCTTACATGTGGCAAGACGTTAAATTACTAAATGCGATCAGCAATTTGTTGTTGGGTCTTGTCGCCGTAGCAGCGTCGGTAAGTGCTGTATTGTGGTTGATTCATAGACCGTTTTTTGCACTCAATACGATACACGTTGAAGGGATGCAAAAGCAGGAACTGCGGCATGTGAGTCAGCTCGGTATTCGAGATCAAGCATTGCCGAAAATTCGAGGGAATTTTTTTACTGCAAATTTGGACCAAGTGCGTGCTGCATTTGAATCGGTGCCTTGGGTTAGAAAAGCCAGCGTGCAGCGGGTATGGCCAGATCAGCTTTTGGTGAGCGTGGAGGAGTATCAAGCCTTCGGTACTTGGGGTGAAGATGGACGATTGTTGTCGAGCCAAGGCGATGTTTTTGTCGCTAACCTCGCCGAGGCTGAAGAAGATACTTCACTCATGAGTTTAACGGGACCCGAGGGAAGTGAGCGAGAAGTGCTGCAGCAATATCAGTTATTTAAAACTTGGTTTGCACGGATTGGACTAGTCCCTGAGGCGGTGCATTACTCCAATCGCTACGCTTGGCGGGTGCAACTCAATAATGGTTTAGTGGTCGAATTAGGGCGAGCTGAAGAAGCCGATAGCTTGCAGAAAAGAGTGGAGCAGTTGATCCGTGTTTATCCGCAATTATTGAACCGCTTGCAGGGTAGTATCGTGAACATTGATTTGCGCTATCCGAATGGATTGGCCTTGAAGGCGGGTAAGGGTAGTTTTGGTTTTGAGAAAAAATGAAACAAGTGCAGTGAGGAGACCGCCGCATGCGAGCAAAGACTAGCCCAGCGGTCTGGTAAAAACAAAAAAAACTCGGATAATTTTTATTAAATACGTCCGGCAAAATTAGACAAAATAAGACAACAACAGCAAGTGGAATGATATGACTAAAGACGCAAAAAACCTGATCGTGGGTCTGGATATTGGAACCTCCAAGATCGTTGCAGTCGTTGCCGAAATCATGCCGGATGGTCGGCATGAAGTGATAGGCTTGGGCCAGCACGAATCACGCGGTTTGAAAAAAGGCGTGGTGGTCAATATCGAAGCGACGGTGGAATCAATACAGCGTGCTTTGGAAGAAGCTGAACTGATGGCCGACTGTAAAATTCGCACCGTTTATACCGGTATCGCTGGCAGTCATATCCGTAGTTTTAATTCCAGTGGCATGGTCGCAATTAAAGATAAAGAGGTGACGGCAGCCGACGTGGCGCGTGTCATCGAAACGGCTAAAGCGGTCAATATTCACACCGATCAGCAATTGCTGCATACCTTACCGCAAGAATTTATCGTCGATAGTCAGGATGATGTGCGTGAGCCGATCGGCATGAGCGGTATCCGCCTCGAAGTGAAAGTGCATATTGTGACTGGCGCGGTATCAGCGGTACAAAATATTGTGAAGTGCGTGCGGCGCTGCGGTTTAGAAGTCTCTGACCTCATCTTGCAACCGATGGCCTCGGCCGATGCGGTATTGACCAACGACGAAAAAGAATTGGGTGTGGTTCTGGTCGATATCGGCGGTGGCACGACGGACGTTGCGGTATTTAGCGAAGGCTCGATTCGTCACACAGCCGTCATTCCGATTGCGGGCGATCAGATTACCAATGATATCGCGATGGCTTTGCGTACTCCGACGTCCGAAGCGGAAGATATTAAGTTGCGTTATGGCGTGGCGAAAATGGTCTTGGCTGATCCGGCAGAAACCATCGAGGTTCCTGGCTTGGGTGATCGCGGTCCACGCACCTTATCGCGGCAGTCTTTAGCGGCAGTCATTGAGCCGCGCGTTGAAGAATTATTCGCTTTGGTGCATCAAGTTGTGCGCGATTCGGGTTACGAAGACGTTCTCTCTTCGGGCATCGTGTTGACGGGTGGTTCTGCGACGATGCAGGGAATGCTGGAAGTGGCCGAAGATATTTTTTTAAAGCCCGCACGTTTGGGTATGCCCGTTTATTCGGGGCAGCTCGCCGATGTGGTGCGCAGTCCGCGTTATGCGACAGTACTGGGTTTGTTGTTGGAGGCAAAGAAGCAGACCATGCGTGGTCATTTGGTGACTCGTCAGGCAGGATCGGCGGGGGCGGTTTGGCAGCGTATGAAGGAATGGTTTTTAGGGAATTTTTAAAGAGGCGTGCACATCGTCGACGCTTGAAATGAGCGTTCGATTTTGTGTGTAAAAGAAGCGCGATTATCTGCGAATTTTCACAAGAATTTGCACTAATCAATTTATAATGAAGTGATCTACAGTTTCCATTCGCTAGCCGTCACATCGGGTGAGGATTAGCGACTGAAAACTGCCTACTTGGGGGATTCAACATGGAGTTCGATATGATCGATAACGCGACGCAAGGCACAGTGATTAAAGTGGTCGGCGTTGGCGGAGCTGGCGGAAACGCAGTTCAGCATATGATTAACAAAGGTGTTTCAGGTGTCGAATTTATCGCCGCTAACACCGATGCGCAAGCGCTGACTTTGTCGAAAGCGCATAACGTCATTCAAATTGGCGCGACCGGTTTGGGTGCGGGTATGAAGCCCGATGTGGGCCGCGAGTTAGCGGAAGAATCGCGCACCCGAATTGAAGATGCTTTGCGTGGTTCGCATATGGTCTTTATTGCGGCGGGTATGGGCGGTGGTACCGGAACTGGTGCTGCACCTGTGGTCGCGCAAATCGCGAAAGAACTCGGCGCTTTGACCGTGGCGGTGGTGTCCAAACCTTTTTCTTACGAAGGTAAAAAATGCATGGACATCGCAGACCAAGGTCTGGAAGAATTATCCAAGCACGTCGATTCGCTCATCATCATTTTGAACGAGAAACTCGAAGAAATTTACGAAGACGACAGCATGATCGAGTGGTTGGGTCATGCGGACAATGTCTTGAATAATGCCGTTGCGGGTATTGCGGAAATCATTAATGTGCCAGGTCATATTAACGTCGATTTTAATGACGTGAAAACGATCATGGGCGAGCAAGGAAAAGCGATGATGGGTACCGCGACCGCTTCCGGCATCGACCGCGCGCGTATCGCTGCCGAACAAGCGGTTGCTTCGCCGTTGTTGGACGGGATTGATTTGTCCGGTGCGCGCGGCGTGTTGGTCAACGTGACTGCCAGTCGTGGTTTGAAAGGTAAAGAAGTGCGTGAAGTCATGGCGGCGGTGCGTGCTTTTGCGGCGCCCGATGCGTCGATTGCGCAAGGGATAGCCTATGACGATACGATGGGTGACGATATTCGTGTGACCGTGGTTGCCACTGGATTAGGACGCAGTAAGAAAAACATACAGTTGGTGCAAACACCGTTGCTGCGTACCGGTACTTACGACGAGCCTATGATGATGGCGACACCGACCACGACCACGACTAACACCACTGCCCAAATGAATAAGTCGATTCCAACAACATCCGCGCCAGGATTCGAAAGCCTCACCAAGCCAGCAGTGTGGCGTCATTCGGCCACAGAACAGGTGCGTGCTTTGGAAAAAAATGGCATGGAAACTTACGACATTCCGGCTTTTTTGCGTAAGCAAGCTGATTAGAAAAAATAGCCTGTGCTGATGATGTCCTTCCTTTTTTAAAGGAATGACATCATTTGGCTTAATCTAAGCGCGGGATGTGGCTGTTTTAGTACGGCTGCTCTACGCAGGGCTGTCTCAAGTGAAATATTTGAATTTAAAGGCGCCTTCTGCAGAAAAAATTCGCTTAAGGCATACTGGCGACCTCATTCATTTTCAATTAATCTAAGGGAGCACATAATGTCTATTCAAATCGGCGACAAATTGCCAGCGGGAAGTCTGTCTGAATTTATCGAAGTTGCGTCAGAAGGCTGTTCATTAGGCCCGAATACTTTCGAAGTTGCAGCATTGACTGCAGGTAAAACGGTAGCGATTTTTGGTTTGCCAGGCGCGTATACGCCGACTTGCTCTGCCCAACATGTGCCAGGCTATGTGCAGCATGCCGAGGCTTTAAAAGCCAAAGGCGTAGATGAAATTTGGTGTGTCTCGGTAAACGATGCATTCGTCATGGGTGCTTGGGGTCGCGATCAAAAAGCCACGGGTACCGTGCGCATGATGGCTGATGGTAATGCTGCCTTTAGTAAAGCCCTCGGACTCGATGCAGATTTTAGTAAATTTGGAATGGGTACACGTTCCCAGCGTTACTCCATGTTAGTGGTTGACGGTGTAGTTAAGCAGCTCAATGTAGAACAAGGTGGTCAATTTGCAGTTTCTAACGCAGAGACTTTGTTGGCGCAACTGGGTTAAATCTGAGTCGTAAAGAAGCTACAAGATGCTCAAACAAAGAACGATACAACAAGAAGTTAAAACCATTGGTGTGGGCGTGCATTCAGGTACCAAGGTGGTGCTGACTTTGCGACCCGCTCCGGTGGATTGCGGTATCGTTTTTACCCGAGTTGATTTGCTTCCACCTGTGGTTTTTCCAGCGCGCGCTTTAAACATTGGCGACACAAAAATGGCATCGACACTGAGTAATGGCGATGCCAAAGTCTCGACCGTCGAACATTTAATGTCGGCCTGTGCTGGTTTGGGCATCGATAATTTGTATATCGATGTCAGTGCAGAAGAAATTCCCATTATGGACGGCTCGGCTTCATCCTTTGTCTATTTGTTGCAGCAGGCGGGCTTGAAAGAGCAGTCCGCCGCTAAAAAATTTATACGCCTGCTCAAGAGTGTCGAAGTGCGTGAAGGAAGTGGTAAGTCAGAAAAATGGGCAAGGCTTGAGCCTTATGATGGTTTTAAGCTGCATTTTTTCATTGAGTTTAATCATCCCGCCGTCGATGGCACGCATCAGACGGCAGAGGTTGATTTCGAAAAAGTCTCCTACGTGAAAGATGTCGCGCGGGCCCGCACTTTTGGTTTTATGCAGGATGTCGAAATGTTGCGAGGCATAGGATTAGCGCGCGGCGGCTCGATGGAAAATGCCATTGTGATGGACGAATACCGTATTTTGAATGCCGATGGCCTGCGTTTTGAAGATGAATTTGTGCGCCATAAAATTCTCGATGCGATTGGCGACTTGTATCTGATCGGACATTCTTTGTTGGCGAGCTATGTCGCCCACAAATCAGGGCATGGGCTCAATAATCAATTACTACGCGCTTTGCTGGCACAACCCGATGCTTACGAAATTATTTCCTTCGCCGATGCCGACCGCGCACCGGTGACCTACCAAGAACAAGAGCAGCGCGAGTGGGCGCTTACTTGAAGCTAGATCAAAGCCTAAAACCACTCAACACAGAGACACAGAGACACAGAGAAGTTCATGAGGAAGTCATCAGGAGTCGAAGATGAACCCAAAATAGGATCAAAAATCCACCCCCTTGATTTCCCCTTCCCTTTTTATTTTTGCTGATTCCTACTCAAGAGGCGATTGAGTGCCGTGAGCAAATCGACATTTTCCTTTGATTTCGGTAAGTCCTGCTCTAGATCGCGAAATGCCCTGAGCGCGTGTTGATTCAAAATAGCCTGCTTTTCTGGCTTTGTTGTTGGGATCGTTTTTTTGACTTGTACTTTAATCTTGATTGCGTTAATCTGCCATCCTCGCTGGTTCAAATGGGCTTGTAGTTTGGGAAGTTGCTGCTTTAACTTACTGGCAATGGCGGCATTGGGCGTTGATAAGATTAATTGACCCTCGACCAAATTTAAAACTTCGCAGTCACTAAACATAGCTGGAAGACCAATTCCACATTCTTTTTGAAGCGAAATATTGCGCTTGATCGTCGGTAGTAGCGGAGACAGTTTGTCATTTTGTTGTAAAAACGTGCCAACGCCGCTGGACTCAGTCAGCTTTTTGCTGCGCTTGATATTTAAACGATAAGTAGGATGAGGTGATTGCATAGACTGCACATTACCATAATTCATGCTTCTCAGTCTTGGAGGATCGAACTATGCAAGTGATCATCATGCATAAGCGTTTGACGCAAGCCAAGTCGATTACATTGACTTCGAAACACCTAATTTTATTTGTTTGTGGCTTTTTAGCGTTTAGTTTTTTGAGCGCCTATTTCTTAATCTTCATCGCTGCTAGGATTTCTAATAGCGATTCCGCTGTCGCGAAAGCGATTTTCCCTTCCAGTTTCGCAGCTTCGCCTTTGACCCAAGGTGGAAATAACGAGCGCTATCTGAAAGAAAATCTGGCCGCAATGGCTGTCAAAGTCGGTGAAATGCAAGCCCAATTGATACGCTTGGATGCCTTGGGCGAAAGGGTGCAAGGTCTGGCCGGTGTTAAGCCCGAAGAATTTAATTTTAAAGAAGCGCCCGGTCGTGGCGGGGCGGAAGTGCTCGGTGCGCCGGGGCGGCATGAAATGAGTATGGACGAATTTACCCGTACCTTAGAAGCAATGAATCAGGCGGTCAATGCGCGCTCCGATTACTTTAATGTGGTGGAATCGAAGCTGATGAGTTTTCGGTTGCAGGCGAAATTACTGCCGACGATAGTGCCGGTGAATGTCGGCTATAACGCCTCAACTTTTGGTCGTCGCATCGATCCATTTTCCGGTCGTACTGCCTTTCATGAAGGCCTAGATTTTTCCGCGCCAGTCGGAACCCCCATTGTCGCCGCAGCAGGCGGGGTTGTGATTGCCGCTGAATACCATCCTGAGTTTGGCAATATGCTGGAAATCGACCACGGTGGTGACATGATCAGCCGTTACGCCCATGCCTCCAAATTATTTGCCAAAGTCGGTGACATCGTGAAACGGGGCCAGCATATTGCCAATATCGGGTCTACTGGACGCTCCACCGGGGCGCATCTGCATTTTGAAGTGCGTATCAAAGGTATCCCACAAAATCCGCACAAATTCCTCAATGCGGGCAAGGACAATGTTGATGTGACCCGATTGGCGGGAGTTGTAAAGTAATTGCAATTTTCCAGCGCTTAGATGCCGATGTACATCCGTGCATCAGGTAACTCCCCTCTTGTTTTTGTCGGTTTTGCCACCACCTGCTCGCTATCTTTTGCCTACGCTGATCAGAAATTCTGGAAAGCGGGCTGAGTCATGTTAAAATAAAAAGTTAATCGCGTTCACCGCAGAAATTGCTTTGTGGTGTTTAAGAACCTCGGGACTTACACAAAATCGCTCAGGCTTACGCGCCTATGCCGGCAAGGCCGCTAGCATGGACGACGTTTTTGTGTAAATCTTTAATTATATAAATCTAAAGCATGTCCTTCCTGACCAAAATTTTCGGCAGTCGTAATCAACGGCTCTTAAAACAATATCAAAAAATCGTGCGCGAAATTAACGCTCTGGAACCGCAACTTGAGCTGCTCGATGACGATGCGCTCAAAGCGAAAACGGCGCAGTTTAAGGAGCGAATTGAGAAGGGCGAAAGTTTGGACGCGATCTTGCCTGAGGCATTTGCTGTTTGTCGCGAGGCGAGTAAGCGGGTACTTAAAATGCGCCATTTCGACGTGCAAATGATCGGTGGTATGGCGCTCCATTTTGGCAAAATTGCGGAGATGGGTACGGGCGAAGGTAAGACCTTGATGGCAACCTTACCGATTTATTTAAATGCCTTGTCGGGTCAGGGCGTGCATGTGGTCACCGTCAATGATTATTTGGCGCAACGCGATGCCGAGTGGATGGGACAATTGTATTCTTGGTTGGGTTTGACGACAGGGATAAACCTATCGCAGTTGGAGCATGACGCGAAGCAGGGCGCCTACGCTTCCGATATTACCTACGGCACGAATAATGAATTTGGTTTCGACTATTTGCGCGACAACATGGTCTATGACGCGAAAGATCGCGTGCAACGCACGCTCAATTTCGCCGTGGTCGACGAGGTCGATTCGATTTTGATTGACGAAGCGCGCACGCCTTTGATCATTTCTGGTCAAGCGGAAAATCATACCGAACTCTATTACAAAATCAACGAAGTACCTAAGCTTCTGACCTTGCAAATCGGTGAAGAAACGCCGGATGGTAAAGGTGTCATTGAGGTGGAAGGCGATTACGTTAAAGATGAAAAAGCGCACTCAGTTTTATTGACCGAAGCAGGGCACGAAAAAGCTGAACGCATACTCACGCAAATGGGCTTGTTGCCAGAGGGCGCTTCCTTGTATGACCCAGCACACATTACGCTGATTCATCATCTCTATGCGGCTTTGCGTGCGCAGGCTTTGTATTTTAAAGACCAGCACTATGTCGTTTTAAATGACGAGATCGTGATCGTTGATGAATTCACCGGACGCATGATGACCGGTCGTCGTTGGTCTGATGGCTTGCATCAAGCGGTTGAAGCCAAAGAAGGCGTGCGCATCCAAAATGAAAATCAGACACTAGCGTCCATTACTTTCCAAAACTATTTCCGGATGTATCAGCGCTTGTCGGGGATGACGGGTACGGCGGATACGGAAGCCTACGAATTTCAGGAAATTTACGGTCTGGAGACCGTCGTCATTCCACCGAATCGTCTATCACAACGCAAAGATCGGCAAGACCAAGTATATAAATCGCCGGAAGAAAAATACGGCGCAATGCTCAAAGATATTCAAGATTGTTACGAGCGTGGACAACCAGTTTTGGTCGGTACCACCTCGATTGAAAATTCTGAATTATTGTCCGGTATTTTGACGAAAGCGAAATTGCCGCACAATGTACTCAATGCCAAACAGCATGCGCGCGAAGCGGAAATTATCGCGCAAGCAGGTCGTCCTAAAGGTATTACGATTGCGACTAATATGGCCGGTCGTGGTACCGATATCGTATTGGGTGGCAACGTCGCCAAACAGGTACAGATTATCGAAGCTTCGACGACTTTGTCGGATGCTGAAAAGCAAAGCCAAGCGCAAATTTTGCGTGATGAATGGCAGTCTTTGCATGAGCAAGTGGTGACCGCCGGGGGCTTGCATATTGTTGGCACCGAGCGCCACGAATCGCGCCGTGTTGATAATCAATTGCGCGGTCGTTCGGGTCGTCAAGGTGATCCAGGTTCTTCCCGTTTTTACTTGTCTTTGGACGATCAATTGCTGCGCATTTTTGCGGGTGACCGTGTGCGTGCGATTATGGAACGCTTGAAAATGCCAGAGGGCGAACCGATAGAAGCGGGCATGGTCAGTCGTTCGATTGAATCGGCTCAGCGCAAGGTTGAAGCGCGTAACTTTGATATTCGTAAACAGTTGTTGGAATACGATGACGTCGCCAACGATCAGCGCAAAGTCATCTATCAGCAGCGTAATGAGTTACTCGAAGCGCATGATATGTCTGAGTTGATCGCTTCACTGCGCGATGGCATGTTTGCGGATATCGTGCGTACTTATGTTCCGGAAGATTCGGTGGAAGAGCAGTGGGATTTGAAAGCCTTGGAATTGGCCCTGGCAAGCGAATGGGCCTTAGATTTACCGCTGCAAGGTCTGTTGGAGTCGAAAGAAAATATCACTGACCATGACGTTTTAGAGCGTGTGATCGCCGCAGCGAAGGCCAATTACGATGCCAAGATTGATTTGGTGGGTAAAGAGACTTTCGGCGGTTTCGAGCGCAGTATTATGTTGCAGAGCATCGACACCCACTGGCGCGAACATTTAGCCGCATTGGATCACTTACGCCAAGGTATTCATTTGCGTGGGTATGCTCAGAAAAATCCTAAGCAGGAATATAAGCGCGAAGCGTTTGAATTATTTGGTCAAATGCTCGATTTGATTAAAAATGAAGTGGTGCGTATGGTCGTTACCGTTCGTATCCAATCCCGTGAGGAAATCGAAGCCGCCGAGCAGCAAATGGCGCAAGCGCAATTGGAAAACGTCCATTATCAACACGCTGAATTTGATGCCAATGCCTCGCCTGAAGAAATGCTGGCGCCACCACAGTCGCCTGTAGGTGAAGCACAGCAGCCGCATGTTGAACACGGATTTAAAATTGGCCGGAATGATCCATGCCCTTGCGGCAGCGGGAAAAAATATAAGCAATGCCACGGGAAATTGGCTTGATCGTGCAAACGATTTGAGCGTAATGCGACAGCAGAGAAAAAACGCCTCACATCCTGTTTTGGAGTGAGGCGTTTTTTTTGATAGAACCGAAGCGAACCCAAGGTGAACGTTGTTTAAAGTCCTTCGAGTAAGGTTTGTTTGAGCTTGCTTAACTCTGCATCGAGGGTTTCAAAATCTTCTGGCGCATAGCTGGTAAAGGTGGCTCGTCCTTCGGCGACGACCTGCGGGAAAATGTCGGCGAAACAGGCCTCGCCCTCAACAGTGAGTTTGACGAAAAATTGTCGCCTGTCTTCACCCCGTTCACGGAGTACCAAATTCTTCTTTTCTAAGCGATCGAGCACGCCTGTCAGCGTACCTTTGGTGATGAGGGTTTTTTCACCCAAATCTTTACAGTTCATACCTGGCGTATTGCCCAAGGTTGCGATGATGTCGAACTGCGCCGATGTCAGTCCAAAGGCACGAACCCGTTTCGATGAGTGCTTCTCAAAAAGCTGCATGCATTCAGCAAGAAGGCGAATACTGCGCAAATAGCGTTTTTCGATCATCCTAGAACCTTTTTTATTCTACTTTGGCAGCTTCGACCTGAATCGAAAGCCTTACTTCCGGCGCGAAACCATATTGTACGGCATAGTCCAAGCCAAAGTCAGTGCGTTTGATTTCGGCACTGGCATCCGCGCCACATATTTCGCGTTTGCTCATTGCATCTTGTATGCATTTGAATTGATTCACCACAAGACGAACTGGCTTGGTTACGCCGAGTAAGGTGAGCTCGCCATCGACTGCGACTAATTTATCGCCCTCAAATTGCATAGAAGTGCCTTTGTAAGAGATGCTCGGAAACTGCGCGACATCAAACATGTCTTTGCTCTTGGCGTGGGCGTTCATTTTTTCCATGCCGAAGTCGATCGTGTTGGCATCAATCGTGACTTGCATCGTGCCAGTTTTTGCCGCACGGTCTAGGGTGATGCTACCCGAGGTTTTATTGAATTTTCCGCGCCAAAAAGAGAGGCCTTTATGATCGGCGGCAAAACTTGGATAGGTATGGTTAGGATCGATCTTGTAAGTTTGCGCGTTTGCAGCGCCCGACATAAATGTGATACTAGCGACGCTGGCGACCATTGCGCAGCTCAGGGTGGACTTTAATTTCATTATTGTGCTCCATTGATTGGGGTGGTTACGATCTTAAATTTGACGATCACTTCATCGGCTACCATGCTGGTATCTTTCCACTCACCTTCGCCGATTTGAAAGCTGAGTCGTTTCAAAGGAATACTACCTTCAAACACGAGGCGCTGCGCCTCTTGTTTTTGCAAAACGCGGAAAGTTAAAACCTGCGTTCGTCCTTTCAGAGTGAGCTTTCCGCTGACCTCAAGCTGCGCTGCATTGATGCGTTTAATTTGGCTGGCTTTGAACTGCGCTTTGGGAAATGCCGCGCTGTTAAACCATTCTTTTTTTAAGACTTCCCCGTTCAATTCAGGTGCGGGCAGATTGAGGCTAGTCATATCAATGTCGAATTCGAGTTGACTCAATTCAGGATGCGCAGCATTAAAATTGAGTTGACTAGAAAATCGCTTAAAGTAGGCGGTAATGGGTACATCCATTTGCTTAAATGTGATTGCAACGCTGCTTTGGCTCGCATCGAGTTTTTCACTCCACGCGAAAGCGGTAGATAGCATAGAAAGTAGGCTGACCGCCATCCCAAGTAGCCATCGTTTTTGAAGTGCACTTACCATTAAAATTCCCTTTTGTTTGAATGACCGTGAGGCACATCAGCTTGAATTGTTGAGTCTGTGTTTGGATCGTTTGTGTTGATCGATTGGCCCAAAGCAAACCTAATATTTCCCTGGCAGTATACGACTCAAGATCTTATCTTTGTCTAAGAATTGGTGCTTCATTGCAGCGATGAAGTGTACTGCGATTAAAAAAAGAAGGGAGTAGGTCAGCGTTTCATGTAGCCATTTTAACGGGACTTTTAAATCGGCTTGCGGACCGTAAAACACGGGAAGCTCAATCACACCGAAATAAACCACGGGAACGCCCGCTGCGAGCGAATAAAAATAGCCCGAAAGCGGGGCGCACATCATCAGGAAATAAAGGCTGATATGCATCGCTGCCGCCATCCATTTTTCCACACGACCCATGCTGTCTGGAAAACGCGGTGCGCGATATAGGCCGCGCAAAGCTAAGCGAACGAGCACCAGCAGGAAAATACTCACCCCTAGCCATTTGTGCCAAGAATAGAGTCTGAGCTTCTGTGGACTAAAGGCTAGGCCCGTCATATAAGCACCCATAGCCAATGCGGCCAAGAGCAGCAGGGCGACGAGCCAATGAAAGAAAATATGACTGGAGTGGTATTTGCGCATACTTAAGTCTTCTTTTGAGAATTATTCCATTCTAGCAATTGATTGGAAAACGAGGGAAATCAGATCAAGGCCTTTTTAGTTTGAATAAGAACTAACTTCGCTTAAAAAGTTCAAAAAAGCTCAAAAAAACCATTTATCTGAAATTAAATTGTATCTTTGCATTGAAATTGCCGGGAATTTATCCTCGATTTTAGCAATAATTACCAAACTAAGAACAATACCACTTAATAAGTTTCCATGCGAAAACAAGATTCCATGTAGAAACTAAATCCCAAGCTATAAATTTTCTTTAAATTCGAATCCGTCTGAGAAAATTTAATTCGATTTATTTCGAATTCGCTTAGATAAATTTCCGTAGGGCACTTTTGAAAATATATTTACCATGATACCAGTTACTTTTTGTGCATGAATCTGTCTCATATGTACAAAAATTTTTAAATTTGTCTCAAATTGTGCACGAAATTCCAAAATCCTAACCAAATTTAATTTTAGTCGTGGCATATTCTCACCGCAGGAGACTTAAGTGTAGTACCGGATCGCAGACTTTGATTGCTAAATGTTAATTGTTGTCTTTGATCCAAATCGGGAGGTGGCAAATTGCCGTTACACGCGGCAATGCGCCCATAAATGAGTGATCAAACTCAAATCATAATTTAATAAAAGGCTCAAAAATGAAGAAAGTAAATGTTGTCGTTCGTCCTTTGCTATTGTCCGTTTTGGTTGGTGCCGCTTGTAATGCGATGGCCGCTGATCGCGTTGATTTGGAGAAGAGTAATAACGCTAATAAATCTTTGATGGCTGCAAGTTCATTTGTGCACGCACATCAACACATAGGCTTGAATGCGGATGAACTGGTTGCTGCGCGTAGCCATACCTATGCTAACGGAAAAGTCGTTACCCGCCATCAACAGTTCCATCAAGGCGTACCTGTCTTCGGTGAAGCCATTGTTGAACATCGTGTAAACGGTGAAAATACACCTGCTATGTCCGGTGCGATGTTGTCAGGCTTGGCTAAAGACCTGCCAAACGTTAAGCCTAACTACACTGCCGCGCAAATTCTGACGATTGCAAAAACAAAAGCGCAAGTTTTCAACACTGAAAATGATCAAGCGAAACTCTACGTTAAACAAGGTGCTGATGGTGTTGCACGTTTAGTGTACGCAGTTAATTTCTTGGCGAAAGACGCTGCTAAGCCTAGCCGCCCTCATTTCATGATCGATGCGAACACAGGTACTGTGCTCGAACAATGGGACGGCATCACACACGTTGATGCAACCGGTCCAGGCGGAAATGCAAAAACTGGTCAATACGAATATGGCGTGAAATACGGCCCATTGGTCGTAACTTCTAACTGCACGATGGACAGCGCCAACGTAGCTGCGGTCAATTTGAATGGCGGCACGACAGGTTCTACACCTTTCCAATTTACTTGCTCACGCAATACCTACAAAGCGATCAACGGTGCTTACTCACCAATCAACGACGCGTTTTATTTTGGTCAAGGCGTGTTTAACATGTACCAAACATGGTTAGGCATTCGCCCAATCAGCCAAAAACTCTTAATGCGCGTTCACTACAGCACTAACTATGAAAACGCATTCTGGGATGGTACGCAAATGAGTTTCGGCGACGGCGCAACCACTTTCTATCCTTTGGTTTCTATGGACGTTGCCGGTCACGAAGTGAGCCATGGTTTCACAGAACAAAACTCTAACTTGACCTACTCTGGTATGTCCGGTGGTATGAATGAAGCGTTCTCGGATATGGCGGGTGAAGCGACTGAAAACTTCATGAAGGGTACCAATGACTTCTTGGTCGGCCCAGAAATTTTCAAAGCTTCTGGCGCTTTGCGTTACATGGCTAATCCAACCCAAGATGGTCGTTCTATCGACAATGCAGCAAACTACACAAGTAGCCTAGACGTGCACAATAGTAGCGGTGTTTACAACAAAGCTTTCTACCTGTTGGCAACAAAAACTGGCTGGACAACACGTAAAGCCTTCGAAGTAATGGCGGATGCTAACCGTTTGTACTGGACGGCAAGCAGTACCTTTAATCAAGGTGCATGCGGCGTTGAAAAAGCAGCTTTGAATCGTGGCTACACAGTCGCTGACGTGACTGCCGCTTTCAGTGCAGTGGGCGTAAGCTGCGCAACAACACCTCCTCCAGGCGGTACTGTATTGACTAGCGGTGTTGCTGTCACTGGCATTACTTTGGCTAAGGGCGCAACTAAGACCTACACGATCGTTGTTCCATCTGGAAAAACCAGTGTTGTGTTTAATATGTCTGGCGGTACTGGCGATGGTGACCTGTATGTGAAATTGGGTTCTGCACCAACGACGACTTCTTACCTGAAGCGTTCAATTGGTTCAACCAACACAGAAACAATCACTGTTTCCGCACCAACAGCAGGTACTTACTACGTCATGATCAGCGCTTATGCTGCTGTGACAAGCACAACTTTGAAAGCTACAATCAACTAAGCTGAAACTAAGTTGAACCTAAGTTGAACATAAGTTGAGCAAAACGCGGCATGATGTAAGTCGCAAAAAAAGCTGCCAAATCGTGAGATTGGCAGCTTTTTTCTTGGGTGTGGAAATAGTTTTGGAATTTCCGTTCAAATGCCCTTCGCAAGTTTCGTAGCAAGACCCGTGTAAGTCGCCGGTGTCATGGCTAGTAGTGACGCTTTTGCCTCTTCGGGTATCGCTAAAGCGCTGATGAATTCACGCAATGCGTCTTTAGAAATGCCTTTGCCACGCGTAAGTTCTTTCAATTGCTCGTAGGGGTTTTCTATACCATAGCGGCGCATCACGGTTTGAACTGGCTCAGCGAGCACTTCCCAAGTATTGTCTAAATCTTCGGCAAGACGGTCATGGTTGGTTTCGAGTTTATTTAAGCCGCGCAAGCAACTGTCGTAAGCCAGTAAAGTGTAACCCAATGCGACACCG
The DNA here is from genome assembly GCA_023259175.1 of Oxalobacteraceae bacterium. Taxonomy (GTDB): domain Bacteria; phylum Pseudomonadota; class Gammaproteobacteria; order Burkholderiales; family Burkholderiaceae_D; genus Undibacterium. The sequence continues at coordinate 88,231 of JAHFQV010000001.1, forward strand.
ATATTGCGCAATACCGTTGAGTCGGTCAGATCGCGCTGCCAACGGGAGATCGGTAATTTTTCCGAGAGATGTTTGAGTAAAGCATTGGCCAAACCAAGATTGCCTTCGGAATTTTCGAAATCGATGGGATTGACTTTGTGTGGCATGGTGGAGGAGCCGATTTCACCTGCTTTGGTTTTTTGTTTGAAATAGCCCACCGAAATATAGCCCCAAATGTCACGATTGAGGTCCAATAAAATAGTATTGACACGAGAAAATGCGTCGAACATTTCGGCCATATAGTCATGCGGTTCAATCTGTATCGTGTAGGGATTGAATGTTAATCCCAGGCGGTTTTCAATCACTTCTTTTGAAAAACACTCCCAATCGTGTTCAGGGTAAGCCGAAAGATGGGCGTTGTAATTGCCGACAGCACCGTTCATCTTGCCCAGAATTTCAACTTGTGCGATCACCTTTTGCGCTCTTTGTAAGCGCGCCACAACGTTTGCCATTTCTTTGCCTAAGCTAGTCGGGCTGGCGGTCTGTCCGTGGGTGCGTGATAACATGGGCACATCGGCATTGGCGTGGGCAAGTTCGCGCAAACGCTCGATTAACTTGTTCAGATTCGGTAACATGACTTCGTCACGCGCACTTTTGAGCATCATGCCGTGGGAAGTATTGTTGATATCCTCGGAGGTGCAGGCAAAATGAATAAACTCGGCGGCGGCTTTGAGTTCGGCCGTAATTTCTGGCGCGATGTTCAAACTGCGCGGCGCTAAATGTTGATAGCTATCCGGCAAAGCCAAACCCACCGACTCTTTGAGCCAATATTCCACGGCTTTTACATCGTGATTGGTCACCGCTTCGATCGCCTTAATTCTAGCCGCATCCTGTTCGCTGAAATTGTTTGCAATTTGGTCGAGCAAAGTTTTCGCCGCATCGGAGAAGGCGGGGATTTCCGCAAAGCCGGCCTGAGCGAGTGCTTGTAGCCAGGCGATTTCAACTTTGACGCGATGATGCATAAACCCAGCTTCAGATAAGGTAGTGCGTAATTGATTCACTTTAGAGGCATAGCGACCATCAAGCGGAGAAAGTGCGGAAAGTGTGGAAAGTGACATAATAAAGACGAGGTAAGTAGGGAATTAAGGGATGAAGTAAGCAGTGAAGCAAATTCGAAATTTCGAACTGTAAAAGGGCGATTTTACCATTTTTAAGCCTAGATTTCTGTTGCTCCATTTTTAATAAATAAGCAATTTCGGCGCATTCGGCGCGCTCAGTGCTATAATCGCAGCTCAACTTACTACTATCTACTATGAAATTAATCGGTTCCCTAGCAAGTCCATACGTGAGAAAAGTCCGCGTGGTGATGGCGGAAAAAAAGCTTGATTACGCTTTGATACTTGAAAACGTTTGGGCACCAGATACAACGATTCAGCAATCGAATCCGCTTGGTAAAGTTCCCTGTTTGTTGATGGAAGATGGCGGCGCAATGTTTGATTCGCGCGTTATCGTTGAGTACTTAGATACCCTGACACCTGTCGGAAAACTGATACCTCCAAACGGACGTGAACGCGCCGAAGTGAAAAGCTGGGAAGCGCTTGCCGACGGAATTCTAGACGCGGCCGTCTTGGTGCGTTTGGAAAAAACTACACGTCCAAGCCATCTTCAAAGCGAAGTTTGGATTAGTCGCCAATTCGACAAAGTGTTTGCCGGCCTCAAAGCGATGTCACAAGGCTTGGCAGAGTCGCCTTACTGTGTTGGTAATCACTTGACCTTGGCCGATATCAGCGTGGTGTGTTGTTTAGATTGGCTGAGCTTTCGCTTTCCAGACATAAAATGGCGCGATGACTACCTCAATCTCGTCAAATTGGCCGACAAACTCGCAGAACGCGCGTCGTTTAAAGATACCCTGCCCGAGTGAATTTTTTGCTTGAGGGAAGGCGCGAGCGCTTCCCTCCCGTGTAGGTGGGTGGTCGTCTAATCGTCTAATCGTGTTATTTAGGTGCGCAAGGAAAACGAGATGCTGGCAGTGGCCAGTACCGCGATTTTTCGACCATCTTCAATATGCGGTTTAAACAGTGCCCGCATCAGCGCCAAGCGTGCCGACTCATCCAATCTTGCAAAGCCAGAGGATTGCAAAATATCGACTCGCTCTGCACGCCCATTTTCGTTTACTAAGACCTGCATGACGACCCGGCCTTCCTCGCCTAGCCGTCGCGCCATCGGCGGATAGTCGGCTTGAGGTGCTTGTAGGTATTCCACATGATTCACCTGCTGCGGAAGCTTCGCTTCGTTTTTCGCCTGTCGTGTAAGCGGCTGGGCTATCGTATCCTGACTGACCACAGGGGGTGCTGGGCTAGGGTCGGCCGGACTTGCGTTTAGAGCGATCGAGTTGGCTAAATCCTGATTCGGTATCGGCAAGGCTGTCAGCACTGGTTCGAGCATAGGCTGGGGTGCTTTGTTGCTAGGCGAAGTGGTCGGAATAGGTTTGCTAGGCTCGTGAATATTTGGACTTTGCGATGGGAGCAGCATGACCAAGCTTTCCTTGGCGACCAAGCGCTGAAAATGAACCGGATTTAGCAGCAAGGCGTAAAACATCGCCGCGTGCGCCAGTACAATCACGGTACCTGTGAAAATCGGTTTGGACCAAGGGTGAAAAGAGCTGGATTTCATTGTTCGCGCCGCCGTTATCTAAATGAGAGTAATTCGCATTTAAATTATGCTTGAATTTTGAGCGCAATACAATCAAAATTTCAGCCGAAATTTAGCAGAATTCTAAACTACACCCATTTCTTCCCCTAGGCGTAGCGAACATCCGGCGCTCCAATTTTGGTTAAACTGCATGCTAGCAGCTGGAAAGAGCATCACCACTGTCGAACCGAGTAAAAATCGACCCATTTCTTCACCCTTAGCCAAAACAATATTTTGATCTAGATAATTCCAAGTGCGCACACTGGCGCTGCGAGGCGGATTGACGATGCCGTGCCAGGCGGTGTGCATGCTGCCGACGATGGTGGCACCGACCAAAACCATCACGAATGGACCATGCTCGCCCTCAAACAGACACACCACCCGTTCATTGCGCGCAAACAAATCCGGCACACCTCGCGCAGTGGTCGGATTAACAGAAAATAAGCTGCCAGGCACATAAGTCATCTGGCTTAAACGTCCAGCGCAAGGCATGTGTATCCGATGATAGTCTTTCGGGCTTAAATAAATATTCGCAAACTGACCACCATCAAATCGAGCCGCCAGCGCTTCGTCTCCACCCAGCAAAGCACGGGTCGAAAAAGAATGGCCTTTGGCCTGAAAAATTTGATCTTGCAAAATCGAGCCAAATTCACTCATCGCACCATCGACCGGACAAACATAAGCGGCAGCAGCGAAAGGGCGTGCTTGTGGTTTCAAAGCGCGCGTGAAAAAATCATTAAAACTGGCGTACTGGCTAATGTCAGATTGAAGCGCCTCATCCATATTGACCTGATAGCGTTTCACGAACCAAGCAATGATGCGTGTAGTAGAAGCGCCACCACGCCAATTGGCCACCACACCCGCAAATAGGGTGATCCAAAGCTTGGGCAGACAATATTGAGGGAGTACAGCAAGACGATCAGATAAACGCAGCACGATAAGCCTAGAGGGGAAAAGTGAATGCAGGATTATAGCTGCTAAGAAAGCTCGCGCCAAATTGAAAAAAAGCCGAGCTTAGCACCGACGTGAACGCCGGAACGGCCTGGCAAATTTGGTGCACGCCAAAGAACTCACCAGCATACCTTTTTCCTAATCCATATTTAGTTATAATCTATTGGATTCTAATTTTTCATAGTGATAAACTTCGCTTCGTTGTTGAAGTTATGTCGGCCTAGCGGCCATTTAAACCGAGATTTTCCATTAGGATTTGAGATGATGGCGGATGCACTTTTCGAGGCAGGTTTGGCGTGAATGAGGCGCTCATGGCTAGCCATGAGCAACGAAGAACGTCAAAAATGACCGGAAATGCGCCGCCAGCACTTAAATAGCAGCTTTGCTGCGCCTAATGGAAAATCTCGGTTAAACTCAGGAGAATTCAATGAAAACAGTAGGACAAAAACTCGACGCATTTAGCGTACCCGCAGCCAAACCCGGTTTTAATCATCACGAAGAAAACGGTGTATCGGCCTTCGAAAATATCACCGAAGCCTCATTCCCAGGCAAGTGGAAAATCATCTATTTCTACCCCAAAGATTTTACCTTTGTCTGCCCGACAGAGATCGTCGAATTTGCAAAATTAAATGACGATTTCGCAGAGCGTGACGCAGTCTTGATGGGCGGCTCCACCGACAATGAATTTTGTAAGCTAGCATGGCGTCGTGAGCACAAAGACCTCGACAAACTTAACCACTACGCCTTCGGTGATGCAACCGGCGCCCTAGTCGATATGTTAGGTGTGCGTGACGTGAATGCAGGCGTGGCTTTACGTGCGACTTTTGTGGTTGATCCAGATAATGTGATTCAGCACGTTTCAGTTAATAATTTAAATGTAGGACGTAATCCTACAGAAATTTTGCGGATTTTGGATGGTTTGCAAACGGATGAGTTATGTCCATGTAATCGCAAAGTGGGCGGTGAAACATTGTAAATCCAATTTTCGGGCGCAGCGCGTTGTTGCAAATCCTCGCAATATAGACATATTGCTGCGGTTTGCGCCTAGCGCTGCATCCCGAGAATTGAATTTACGATGAATTTTCAGGCGCAGCGCCTTGTTGCAAATCCTCGCAATATAGACCTATTGCTGCGGTTTGCGCCTAGCGCTGCACGCCGAGAATTGAATTTACGATGAATTTTCGGGCGCAGCGCGTTGTTGCAAATCCTCGCAATATAGACATATTGCTGCGGTTTGCGCCTAGCGCTGCTCGTCGAGACTCGTATAAAACCCGCTAGAGCGGGTTTTAAAATCTTTATTTAATAGGTGAAAACTATGGAATTTCTATCTTTAATTAAATCTTATGTGCCGGACTATGCAAAAGACATTCGCTTGAACGTGGATAGTACGATAGCGCGTTCGAGTTTGGATGCGTCTGATGCGGTCGGCGTGGCGTTGGCGGCGGCGTTTGCGGCTAAGAATCAGACCTTGATCAAAGCCTTTAAAGAGGCGGGTGTTCTGTCGCCGGAAGAGGTGCAGGGGGCGATGACGGCAGCGTCTTTGATGGGGATGAATAATGTCTGGTATCCTTTTGTCGAAATGGCCGATGACGAGGATTTGAAAACCCAAGGTGCGCAATTAAGGATGAATGCCTACGCGAACAATGGTGGGCTCGATAAGCGCCGTTTCGAAATGTATGCGCTGGCCGCTTCGATTATCGGAAAGTGTCATTTTTGCGTGAAGTCGCATTTTGATTTGCTCAAGAAAGAAGGTATGTCGGCGACCCAGTTACGCGATGTCGGTCGGATTGTCGCTGTGGTGAATGCTTTGGCACAGGTATTGACGGCGGAAAATATCGTTTAAACTGAGCTATTGTTAAGGGAAAACGCCATGGGAAAAACACGATTAGAGGCTTTTAGCGATGGTGTGATCGCGATCATCATCACCATCATGGTATTGGAACTCAAGGTCCCGCATGGCGCAGATTTTGCAACTTTGCGCCCACTTTTTCCCGTGTTTTTGAGCTATGTGTTGAGTTTTGTTTTTGTCGGTATTTACTGGAATAATCACCACCATCTTTTGCATGCGGTAGCGAAGCTAAATGGCGCAGCGCTTTGGGCTAATCTTCATCTGCTGTTTTGGTTGTCCTTAACGCCTTTCGTGACTGCATGGATGGGCGAAAATCATTTTCAGGCCTTACCGGTGGCACTGTATGGTGTCGTGCTCTTGATGTCCGGTGTGGCTTATTCAGTTCTGGTCTGGGTGTTGATGCGGCACGAGGGGAAAAATTCCACTCTCAGTAAAGCTTTGGGTAAGGATGTGAAAGGCAAATTGTCCGTGGTGATGTATGCGCTTGCGATTCCCGTGGCCTTTTTGAACGAATGGATATCCTTAGCTGCCTACGTCGCGGTGGCGGCGATGTGGTTTATTCCCGATAGCCGAATAGAGTCACATCTACAAACGAAAGCCTGAGGAAACCTTGGCTTTGAAATGTTTTAGGCGGGCGACCAATGTAAAGCTCATGATGACCAATAGTGACCATGAGCTCCATTTCCCGACATGCACCACCGACCACGCGCCCAATTGATTTGGATATTTCCAGACACCGAAAAAAGTGCCGATATTTTCGGCCAACCAAACAAAGAAGCCGATCAAAAGAAACGACATTAGTAAGGGCATCTTACGCACGCGGTCAAGCGGGGTAAAGTGCACCATTGATCGTGCGTAAAGACCCAAAGCACAGGCGGCTAAATACCAGCGATAATCGCCAATAAAATGGTGGCTGAAAAAATTGGCGTAGATCAGGATGGCCATCAGGCTGGCCATCCAATACGGCGGATGATGCATGATTTTTAAATCGAAAAGTCGCCATGCCTGAATGATGTAACTTCCTATCGAGGCATACATAAAACCCGAAAAAAGCGGTACGCCTAAGAGTTTGCTATAGGCGAAATCAGGATAGGCCCAAGATTTGATGCCTTGCGAAGTTTTGAATACTTCGAGCGCAAAACCAAGCAGATGAAACACAGTAATGGCCTTGAGTTCGTCGACGGTTTCCAAGTTAGACCAGACCATCCACACCTGTATTGCAAGCGCGATGATCAACAAACAATCGTAACGCGGAAGGCCGAAAATACCGGCACGCGGCACCGTAAAAATCGCCGCAAAAAAAAGGCCTACGAATAAGCAAGCGCGCGCATTTTTGAGCCCGAAAAAAAGAAATTCGAGCGTGAATCTACGCAGTCCGAAAAGCGCAAACCCTGCAAAACGCGGCTGTTCTTGGCAGAGGAAACGATCAATGTTTTGTAGTGGCATGGACCCTCAATTTCGATTCTGCACACCAGCGTTGCGTGTCTGCGCCGCCAGCGCTATCTTTTTCGCTACCGATTCCGCGCTAGCAAATAATCCCACCACCCAAACAAATGTCGCCATCATAGAGAACGGCAGATTGTCCCGGCGTGACCGCCCATTGTGCTTGCTCAAATTGGAGCTGGAATTGCGTATTGTCACCGCTAAATTGGCAGGCCATATCCGCCTGACGATAGCGAGTTTTGGCGGAAAGCTTGGCAAGCAGGGGAGCCTGTTCCGCGATCCAGCTCACCTGTTCTGCAGCGAGTTGGGCGCTTAATAGCCAAGGATGATCGTGACCTTGCACTACGTAGAGCGTATTGTTGACAATATCTTTTTTTGCGACATACCAAGCATCGCTGTTGCCGTTTTCATTTTGATGGGTTTTGATACCGCCTATACCTATGCCTTTGCGCTGACCTAGAGTATAAAAACTGAGCCCCACGTGTTGCCCGACGACTTCGCCTTCGGGCGTTTTCATGTCACCCGGTTGGAAGGATAAGTAGCGGTTCAAAAATTCGCGGAAAGGGCGCTCACCGATAAAACAAATTCCGGTCGAGTCTTTTTTCTTGGCGTTGGGAAGTTGCAATTGCTCGGCGATTTTACGCACTTCCGTTTTTTGAATTTCGCCTAGGGGAAATAAGGTATTGGCTAACTGCGCTTGATTGAGTCTATGTAAAAAATAGCTTTGATCTTTGCTGGCATCGAGCGCTTTGAGTAATTGAAATTGCCCATCGACCTCACGCACCCGTGCGTAATGTCCGGTCGCGATGTAGTCGGCACCGAGCTTCATCGCATGATCGAGAAAGGCCTTAAATTTGATTTCTGCATTACATAGGACATCGGGATTAGGTGTGCGGCCTGCTTGGTATTCGCGTAAAAATTCGGCGAATACGCGATCCTTATATTCACTGGCGAAATTGACGGTTTCAATGTCAACTCCCACCACATCGGCGACGCTGACGGCATCAATTAAGTCTTCGCGCGTTGAGCAGTATTCGGAGTTGTCATCATCTTCCCAGTTTTTCATAAAAAGACCGATGACTTCGTAGCCTTGTTCTTTTAAAAGCCAAGCCGATACCGAAGAGTCGACCCCTCCGGACATGCCGATGACTACGCGTTTTTTGCTCATGAATGATATGTGCTGCGGAAAATGAAATAGGCCGCCATTTTACTCCCGGATTGCAAAATCGGCTAAGTCGGCTAAGACCCATCAAGCCTGTCATTTGCTAATAAAGATTCTATCTAAGGGCTTTAAAGTGTTTTCGACAAAACGCACAAGCCGCTGGTGACTATGAAAAACGATAGACGTTTATTGGGCGAAATCGCCAGCAAAGCCTTATTTCATGCGGTCAATTGCTTTTAGTGCATTGAAAATTTGGTGCCTAGAGTTGGGTGCGTGCGCACGCACCGTGCCATTAGTGTTGCTCCTTAGAGGCTATTTTCAATGCCAGCGGCTGACGTTTTTCGTGTAGTATCGTTGTCGATTATTAAAACGTTCAGTGGTCGAATTAAATTGATAATGTTTTTGAAGTGCTTAGGCTTGCAGATGATCCCTTAATCTAGAATAGGGGGTAGGCGGTCCGCACGAGTTACCCAATATTACCCAATATTGCCCAATTTTACGATTTTTTCGCGATCACTAAGACACCATCCACCAAGGAGTAAGTTTATGAGAATCGGCATTCCCGCCGAAACACGGCCGGGCGAGACCCGTGTTGCTGCGACCCCAGAAACGATCAAGAAATACCTCAGCGCCAAACATGTAGTGATCGTGCAAAGTGGTGCAGGCATTGCGTCTTCAATTCCGGATGAAGCCTACTTGGCCGTGGGTGCACAGATAGGCTCGGCCATTGACGCGTTTGCCGCCGAATTGGTGTTGAAAGTACGCGCTCCGTCAGCGTCGGAACGCGGTTTGATGAAGCCCAATACCGTTTTGGTCGGTATGCTCAATCCTTTTGATGCGGAGAATATCGCAGCGATGGCGGCGGCAGGGATTTCGGCATTTTCGCTGGAGGCTGCACCACGCATCACGCGCGCGCAATCACTCGATGTTTTGTCTTCGCAAGCGAATATCGCTGGCTATAAAGCGGTGATGTTGGCGGCCAATACCTATCAGCGCTTCATGCCGATGTTAATGACCGCTGCCGGTACCGTGAAAGCGGCGCGGGTGTTGATCATGGGGGTGGGCGTGGCGGGTTTGCAAGCCATTGCTACTGCAAAACGTTTGGGTGCCGTAATTGAAGCGTCCGATGTGCGACCACCGGTCAAAGAACAAGTTGAATCTTTGGGTGCAAAATTTATCGACGTGCCTTACGAAACCGATGAAGAGCGCGAAATTGCCAAAGGCGTTGGCGGTTATGCGCGCCCGATGCCCGCGGCATGGATGGCGCGTCAGGCAGCCTTGGTGCACGAACGTGCCAAACAAGCCGACATCATCATCACCACGGCATTGATACCCGGTCGCAAAGCGCCGATTTTGATTTCGGAAGAAACGGTGAAAGCCATGAAACCTGGCTCGGTGATTGTCGATATGGCTGTCGAGCAAGGGGGCAATTGCCCTTTGTCCGAACTCAATAAAACAGTGACAAAATACGGCGTACATATTATCGGCGAACCTAATTTGGCGACCTTAGTGGCTGCCGATGCCTCAGCTTTGTATGCCCGAAATGTGCTCGATTTTTTAAAATTAATTATCGACAAAGATGCGCAGTTGGCGATCAATATGGAAGATGAAATCGTGGTTGCCACTTTGGTGTGTGCTGGCGGCGAGGTACTCAGAAAATAGTTTGCAGGCGGGACAGAACTCAGGTCTGCTGACAAATTAAGATTTAACAAATCAAGATGGAAATATCATGCAAAGAAATATGCTCCGCGCCAAAATACATCGCGCCACTGTGACGCAATGTGACTTACATTACGAAGGTTCCTGCGGCATCGATCAAGATCTGCTGGATGCCGCCGACATTAAAGAACACGAGCGCATTGAACTTTACAATATCAATAATGGCGAACGATTTGCCACCTACGCCATTAAAGGCCGTCGCGGCAGCGGCGAGATTTCCTTAAACGGTGCGGCGGCACGGCGTGTGCAATTGGGTGACTTGATGATCATCTGTACTTATGCACCGATGAGCGACGAAGAAGCAGAAAATTTTCAACCCAAAGTCGTCTTCGTCGATGGCAAAAATAAGATCACGAGTTTGAAAAAATATTGAGTACGGAATTGATTGATTGCTTGATTGATCGCCTGATCGATAGATTGAATCATTAAGAAGCGCGTATTTTTCAAGTTCTCAGCCAAACAAAAGCACATTTTTTAAAGAAGAGAGAAGCTCATGGAAGTTAGTCATACACTCACCAACCTGATTATTTTCGTGTTGGCCATTTATGTGGGCTACCACGTCGTTTGGACGGTGACACCCGCACTGCACACCCCTCTGATGGCGGTCACTAATGCGATTTCTGCGATCATTATTGTGGGCGCAATGTTGGCCGCAGGCTTAACTGAAGGCGTGTTGGCGCAAGTGATGGGAACGGCTGCCGTTGCTTTGGCGGCAGTCAATGTCTTTGGTGGATTTTTGGTGACCCAAAGGATGTTGGAAATGTTCAAGAAAAAAGAGCACCCCAAAAAAATATCGACTGAGTCTAGCAATAAAGGGGCGCAATCATGAGTATGAATCTCGTCACGATGTTGTATTTGATCGCATCGGTTTGTTTTATTCAGGCCTTGAAAGGTTTGTCACATCCATCGACCGCAAGGCGCGGTAACGCTTTTGGTATGGCGGGGATGGCATTAGCCGCATTGACGACCGTTGCGCTCATCGTGAAACTCAAGAACGAAGCCTTGGGCGCGCATTTGGGCTATGGTTTGGTCGCGCTCGGTGTGATCGTCGGTGGCGGCATTGGCGCGACTTTAGCTAAGCGCGTTGAAATGACCAAGATGCCAGAACTTGTCGCAGCGATGCACTCCTTAATTGGTTTGGCGGCGGTATGTATTGCGGTCGCCGTAGTTTCGGAACCGTGGATTTTTAATATTACCTTGCGCGATTCTGCGATTCCATTTGGTAATCGTATCGAATTATTTATCGGTACCTTCGTCGGCGCGATTACTTTTTCTGGCTCGGTGATTGCCTTTGGTAAGCTCTCGGGGAAATACAAATTTCGCTTGTTCCAAGGAGCGCCAGTCAGTTTCGCTGGCCAGCATTTGCTTAATTTAATTTTGGCAGTTGCAATGGTCGGTCTAGGTTTGGTGTTTTGTTTTGATACTGGTCTGACACCTGCGTGGACAGCTTTCGTACTCATGACCGTCATCGCATTTGTGCTCGGTGTTTTGATCATTATTCCAATTGGTGGTGCCGACATGCCCGTGGTCGTATCGATGCTCAATAGCTACTCGGGTTGGGCGGCGGCTGGGATCGGTTTTTCGCTCAATAATTCGATGCTGATTATCGCTGGTTCCCTCGTTGGCTCGTCAGGCGCGATTTTGTCCTACATCATGTGCAAGGCCATGAATCGTTCTTTCTTTAACGTTATTCTCGGCGGTTTTGGCGGCGCACCTGCCGAAGTTGCTGACGATCGCGGTGTCAAGCGCACATTCAAATCCGGCTCGGCCGATGACGTGGCTTTTTTGCTGGGCAATGCAGAAACCGTGATTATCGTTCCAGGCTATGGTTTGGCGGTCGCGCGTGCTCAGCATGCGTTGAAAGAATTGACCGAAAAATTAACCCACAAAGGCATCACGGTGAAGTATGCCATTCATCCGGTTGCAGGTCGTATGCCAGGTCATATGAACGTTTTGCTTGCGGAAGCGGAAGTGCCTTACGAGCAGGTCTTCGAAATGGAAGACATCAACAGTGAATTTGGTCAGGCCGATGTAGTCTTAGTGCTCGGTGCCAACGATGTCGTCAACCCAGCTGCCAAAGATCCAAAATCAGCGATTGCAGGCATGCCGATTTTAGAAGCTTACAAAGCAAAAACCATCATCGTCAATAAGCGCTCAATGGCATCAGGCTATGCTGGCCTAGACAATGAATTGTTCTACATGGACAAAACCATGATGGTCTTCGGCGACGCGAAGAAAGTAATTGAAGATATGGTGAAAGCGGTAGAATAAATTTCCGCAAATCCTTGAATAAAAAAGGGGGCTCTTGCCCCTTTTTTTATGGGTCGTCACATTGAACATCTTTACCCAACAACATTTCGTAAACCCGTAGGTGGGCATCATCGCTGAATCCACAAATTTTCGGCGCGGTCACGGGGTTTTCCCAAGTGCCAAATAATAGATCCCATAAAGGCAAACCATAATTATTCTGATGTAGTCCGGTCTCATGATGGATACGGTGCATTTCGGGACGTTGTACAAAGTAAGCTAAGATGTAAGGGGAAGTTGAGTCTGAATGGATGTAGAAGTTAAAGGCGCTGACCCAAACCAGACCCCACGCAGCAGCATAGGCATCTAAGCCTAGGATGAGGTAGGCGCTGACGCAGGAAATTAAACTCGCCATCGCAGCATCGAAGGGGTGTGCGTAAAACGCGGTCAATGCTTCAATGCGCGGGGGGCTATGATGGAGTTGATGAAATATGCGCCATAGCCAATTTGAATAATGCATGGCGCGATGCCACCAATACGCAATAAAACTCGCTAGAAAAAAACTGCAGACACCGCCCAAGGCGGGATGAGCTTGTACGAAAACTGGCATGCGCAATAAGCTGTGGCCGCTTATCCATTGTTGAAAAATGAAGCCTACCCCTAAGGCGAAAATTAATTGCAAGCCATTGATAGCGCTTGCTAACAATTGCCAACGTCGGTCACAGTGCGCTTTAGAAGCGGGGGCAATGACTTCTCGCGTAAAAATAATGATGAAGATGATGAGGATCGCGAAGAGAAGACCGATCGTCATGAATTCAAACCTAAAAAGCGCGCAAAGGCTGATTTGAACGTATGCGTTGCAGTATCCGTTCGATGTCGCCTGAAACGCTTAGACCCTCACAAACGAACTCTTGAGCTAGGCTGGCGTGTTGTCGATTGACGCCGCTATTGCTGATACCACTCCATTCGGCATTGCGCGACGGTGACCAGGAGCCGTCGGTGCGTCCGAAGGCGTAGATTTTCTTTTCGTAGCTGTCGCAGCGCAGCCCTTCGTAGCTGATATTTTTCGCGCCAGATTGGCTAGTTGAAATCAGCGTATAGCGAAAACTGCCATCCTTTGCGATAGTGAGCGATTGGGTGTCAATGAAGAATTTTTGCTGTGCGCTTTTGTAGAAGGCGAGGTAATTTTCCTGTGCTGGGGCGGCGGGTAGTTGCAAAGGACTTTCCAGCCAGACTTTGGCCGGGGTCTCAGGTTCTTGTGTGGGCGCTTGCATGAGCGCTTGTGCCAGCGCAGAAAATCCGGTCAGTGTGCCGATCAAACTGAGGCGGATGAAGACATGGAATAAGTGCTGGGCGCGGGTATGCATGTTAGTCCTTTGGCGGTTCTTTGGTGAGGGCTGCTTCGCTATTGTTGGGCTCAGCTTTATCCAAAGGGCGTTGCGTTGGGCGAGCCGCGCTTTGCTTGCGGCTGGCTTCCGGGCGATGAATAAAACGCGATAATTCTTGTAAGGCTAATTGATATACGCCGCGCTTAAATTCGATGACGGTATCCAAGGGAACCCAATAGTCATGCCAGCGCCAAGCATCAAATTCCGGATGGCTGCTGGCGCGCAAATTAACATCGCAATCGCGACCGACCATACGCAGTAAAAACCAGATTTGTTTTTGCCCGCGATAGTGTCCACGGATTTCGCGCTTGATGAAATGATCCGGTACTTCGTAGCGCAGCCAGTCACGGGTACGGCCGATGATTTTGACGTGTTCAGGCAATAAACCGGTTTCTTCTTCCAGTTCGCGAAACATCGCTTGCTCGGGCGATTCGCCGTATTTGATACCCCCTTGTGGGAACTGCCAAGAATGCTCGCGCACCCGCTTCCCCCACCAGACTTCATTATTGGCGTTCAGCATAATGATGCCTACGTTGGGCCGAAAGCCTTCACGATCCAGCATGGTCAACCTCGAAACTTTCTGTGGCGCAGGCAAACGCTTTGTTGAGTGGACGGCTTTTTAGGGCGCAAAGGCAGGATTTTTCGTTCTTGCATCTTTTCTGATTGAGCGCCCGATTTCTCAAGAGCACAAGATTCACCATCAAAGAGCAGCGAAAGATCGCCAAAACGGCAAAAAACGCAAAATAATTGCGTTTAAGTCGTCGATTCCATCATCAAAAATGCAAAGAGTGAGCGCATGAGCCAGCATATCCTTTAAAATTGAGTCGATTATAACCTAGGACTTCCGTAAAAAAGCCCTTAACTTGTAGCTTTGCTTCGACACTCCACTTTAGCAAGGCGCGACGAACCAGCCGATCTGCGGAAATTCACCATTTTTATTCGAAGAAAAGAGTCTTTTTTTATGCGCGCCTCACGTTTTTTTATTTCAACTTTAAAGGAAGCTCCTGCGGATGCGGAGATTGTTAGTCACAAACTGATGATGCGTGCGGGGATGATCAAGCGCCTAGGCTCCGGTATCTACAACTATATGCCTATGGGTTTGCGAGTAATACGCAAAGTTGAAAAAATCGTGCGTGAAGAAATGGACAGGTCGGGCGCTATTGAGATGTTGATGCCCGTGGTGCAGCCAGCAGAGCTGTGGCAGGAAACTGGTCGTTGGCAAAAATACGGTGCTGAGTTAATGCGGGTTAAAGATAGACATGGCCGCGATTTTATTATTCAACCGACCTCGGAAGAAGCCATTACCGATGTGGCGCGGCAGGAAATCAAATCCTATCGCCAATTACCGCTCAATTTTTACCATATTCAAACCAAATTTCGGGACGAACGTCGCCCCCGTTTTGGCCTGATGCGGGGTCGTGAATTCACCATGAAAGATGCGTATTCTTTTGATCGTGACCTCGACGGGCTGAAAAAATCTTACCAAAATATGTACGATGCCTACACGCGCATTTTCAATCGCTTTGGCCTGCAATTTCGCGCTGTTGCCGCGGACAATGGTGCCATTGGTGGCACTGGTTCGCATGAATTTCATGTGATTGCCGATACCGGGGAAGATGCCTTGGTGTATTGCCCTACCTCGGATTACGCGGCCAATATGGAGGCGGCTGAGGCGGTTTCACTCTATCCACAACGCGGTGTAGCGACACAAAGTCTGATCAAAACGGCGACCCCCGGCAAAGCCAAGTGTGAGGATGTCGCGGAATTTTTAGGCCTTCCTTTGCAGCAGACTGTGAAGTCCATCGTATTGACGGTAGAAACCGAAGAGAAAGATCAGCTTAAAAAGCAAGTGTGGCTTTTGCTCTTGCGTGGCGATCATGAATTGAACGAAATTAAAGCGAGCAAGGTCACTGGTTTGGCGAATTACCGTTTTGCGACGGAAGAAGAAATCCTCGAACATTTTGGCACAGAACCTGGTTATTTAGGCCCTATCAATACCCTGTTGCCGGTCAAGGTAGTCGCTGATCGTAGCGTTGCCATGATGGCCGATTTCGTTTGTGGTGCAAATGAAGCAGGCTTTCACTTTACCGGTGTTAATTGGGTGCGCGATTTGCCCGAAGCAGATGTCGCTGACTTGCGTAATGTGGTGGCAGGTGACCCGTCGCCCGATGGTAAGGGCGTGTTGGCGATACAGCGTGGTATCGAAGTCGGGCATGTATTCCAACTTGGAACGAGCTATTCTGAGGCCATGAAAGCGACTTTCTTAGATGAAAACGGCAAACCGCAGTTTTTGCAAATGGGTTGCTACGGTATTGGTATCACCCGTATTTTAGGTGCGGCGATTGAGCAAAATTTTGATGATAAGGGCATCGTGTGGCCGACCGCTATCGCGCCTTTCGAGGTCGTATTGTGTCCAATGGGCATGGATAAGAGTGAAGCGGTTAAACTGCAAGCGGAAAAGCTCTACGCAGATTTGCAAGATGCCGGTGTGGATGTTGTCTTAGATGATCGTGGCTTGCGTCCCGGTGCGATGTTTGCCGACTGGGAGTTGATTGGCGTGCCGCATCGCATTGTGATTGGCGAGCGAGGTTTGAATGAAGGGCAATTGGAGTATCAGGGCCGTCGAGACAGTGCCGCAAGCCATGTGGCCATCGATGAAATGTTGAGTTTTTTGCGCGCACGCATGCAAGCATCAGTGACCGCAAATTGATTGATTTCGTGAGTTGTTCGTCCAAAATGAAACCAGGTTTTTCAACTGAGATCAGGCACCGTACAGCGATATTTATTGTAAGTGCTGTGTTCGGTTTGTTGGGGGCGAGCACCGTATTTGCGGGCAATCAAAAAGAGGAAGCCATCGCCGACTCCGTGCGTTCGGCTTTGGCAAAAGTCGTGGCCGATGCCAGCCCCCCAAAACCGAGCTTTGATAATATCGAAGACCGGATTAAATACCTCAATTGGTTGGGTGAAATGTCGGGTCGATTGCAGCGCCGTGTACCCGACCGACAAACGCGCCTAGAGTTTTTAGAAGCCGTCTGGTATGAATCTAAGCGTGCAGGATTAGAACCCGCGATGGTGCTCGGTTTAATGCAAGTTGAATCGGGTTTTAAAAAATATGCAGTGTCCCTAGCGGGTGCTCGCGGGCTGATGCAAGTCATGCCTTTTTGGTCGCGCGTGATTGGCGACCATGATCCGAAAAAGTTATTTCATATGCAGACTAATTTACGTTATGGTTGTTCGATATTGCGCATGTATATCGATATGGAAAACGGAAATTTATTCATGGCCTTAGGTCGTTACAATGGCAGCCGAGGGCGACGCGAATATCCCGACGCGGTCTTGGCCAATTGGAAGAAATGGGAATTTACACGATGAGGCTGGGGCGGGATTCGAGTCGGCGAATTTCTAGTATGGGTTTGGCATTCGTTTTCATTTTGCACGGCCTATTTTTGTTTTTGTGGTGTTTGCCACGAGATGAAAATAAGGTAGCCCACCGAGACACCTTCATCGTGCTTAGTTTCGCGAACGATTCAGTAAAAAAAGCGCAGCTGCCGACGAAGGCAGATGCGGCCTCCAGCAAAATCCTTTCTTTAGTCCGTCCTAAAATGAAGCCCAGATTGGTGCCAGAGATCGTGCAACGCACGGTCGATCCGGCGCAAACGGTCAGTGAGCTAAACGATCCATTTGCCTTGCCCATACCGGCTCCAAGTGTGAGTACAGGCATCGATAGAAGCGTGGCACAGATTTCCAAAGATTTGATGATGGAATCGAAGAATCGCCCCTTACTCGCTAATTCCCCTATGTCGCCATCGGCATTCCAACGATTCCAAAGTAGGATCGAAGCGGCGGGTGTGCCGAGAGGAGTAAGCTACAAAACATTCACGGTCGCAGATGGCACTCGCATCACGAAAGTCATCACGCCCCACGGAAGTTTTTGCGCGCTCGCTCCCAAACCCGGTACGCCTATCATTCTAATTGGTCCTATGGTGCGCGTGATGTCTTGTGGGATTTATTGATTAATGTTCGACGCGTTAATTTACCGAAGTGAATATCGGTTTCAATTGTAAAGCGATTTTTTTAGCGTGAATTCTGTTAGCCCCTGTAAATTAGTGCATTTGCAGGCTCAAGAGAATTGAAACGGTCACGCCATTAGAGCATGCATCGTGGACCGCTTGTCGCTTTTTCGCAGCAGCTTATATACGCAGCGTCACATTTATCAAAATCATGGGTTTTATTTACACAGTACTGAAAATTACTCCAGCACGCATTAGTGCTCAGTGCTGTAGCAGAAAATGACACGCCTAAACCAATCGCAAACACGAGCAAAGCTAATTTATTTTTCATTTGAATCTCCTATTTTTAGGCAGTGGTTTGATCATATTCTCACGCCGCCTTTCGTAAGAACACGCTATCAGTCGATGCGACTAATTTTTGACGATAGATAATAATGAGCAGGCCTACGCTCAATTCGAAAATTGGATCCCCGCCGTTTTAAATGCGTTCTCAATCGCAGCTTGATTAAATCCGGTAATCAGGCGATTTCCGATTATGATGGCGGGTACTCCATCGCCGTTGTCAAGCTGAGCGAACTTTTCTTTTGCTTGCGCATTGTTGGTGATATCAAGATCGGCGTAGGCAATATTTTTTCGTGCAAAGTATTCACGCGCCGCTTTGCAGTACGGGCAAGTTGGGGTGCCGTATAAGACAATTTTTGTTTTTGTGTCTGGGAAATGCCCAGCGTAATTGCCTTCTGT
>JAHFQV010000001.1:106510-109374 GCA_023259175.1 Oxalobacteraceae bacterium
AGGCAATATTTTTTCGTGCAAAGTATTCACGCGCCGCTTTGCAGTACGGGCAAGTTGGGGTGCCGTATAAGACAATTTTTGTTTTTGTGTCTGGGAAATGCCCAGCGTAATTGCCTTCTGTGTAGCTTGATTTTGTCCATTCTTTCAAATGCGCAGCGACATAGCCTATGCCCAAACCCGCGCCGAGTATGAGTGCGTATATCACGAAGGCTTTTAATTTTGCGAGCATCAGCAACCTCTACTATTGATTAATTTTTTCGATAAAAATCTGCGCCAGTTCTTGCCCTTGCGGCTTCATGGATGGCTCAAGAAAAATAAATTTATTCAGCAGGGATGGATCATAAACCAGAAGGTATCGGGACTAAAAACCAGAAATTTCTATGTTCGAAACAAGAAAAAATTTTGAAGCTGATCTGATGAAGATAGTTTGAATGGGTGAGGTGATTTTCGGACTTGTGGTGCTCGCTGCATGAGGTCGCTACTGGAGCGACCTATCTGAAAAACAAAAACGCCCGCGCGATGCGGGCGTTTTTGTTTGGGTCGGGGTTGCCCCCTCAATTGCCCAAAGCAATATGCAACTTGTCGAAAATTAAGACAAGTGTGCTGAAACGAGTTTCGTCATTTCAAACATGGAGACTTGTTTCTTGCCACCGAAAACGGCTTTCAACTTGTCATCTGCATTGATATTGCGTTTGTTTGCTTCGTCTTGCAGCTTGTGCTTTTTGATGTATTCCCAGATTTTCTTGGTGACTTCTGTACGTGGCATCGGTGCTGCACCAATTACGGCTGCCAAGCTAGCAGATACGGTCATGGGTTTCATAAATGCGGCATTAGGTTTGCGAGCTGCTGCTGGTTTTTTTGCCGCTGGCTTAGCTGCTGGTTTTGCTGCTGCTTTGGCTGGCTTAGCGGCTGCTTTTGCCGCTGGTTTCGCCGCTGCTTTTGCTACCGGTTTTTTTGCTGCTGGTTTCGCTGCTGCTTTCGCCGCAGGTTTTGCTGCTGCCTTCGCTGCTGGTTTTTTTGCTGCTGTTGCCATATTGAGGCTCCTTCACAAGTGTCTTGGAAAATGCGCCGTTTCACGCAGTGCTTATAGTGGTGCTGTTTCTCAGGCGATGCAAGTGTTTTTTTTTGCTTTTTGTGAAAAATGTGTCGGAATTTGAGCGAGAAGCGATTTTCAGAGTGAGAAACGTCGTTTTTTGAGTTTAACCGCGATTTTTCATTCGGGATTGAGATGGTGACGGATGAGTTCGCGAGGCAATTTTGTGCGATTTTATTTTTTTATAGCGAGCTATTGGAAAATAAAATCATGCGAAAGTGATCGTGAAATCGCCGTCAACGCTCAATCAGCAGCGAAGCTGCGTCCGATGGAAAATCTCGGTTTAACGCCCCGGCATCATGCCCTTTAAACCGCGCATCATTTTCATCATGCCACCACCCTTGAGTTTTTTCATCATGCTTTGCATCTGCTCAAATTGCGTTAGCATGCGATTGACTTCTTGAATCTGTACCCCCGCACCAGTTGCAATCCGGCGTTTGCGTGAGGCTTTGATGAGCTCGGGTTTGCTGCGTTCTAAAGGCGTCATGGAGTTGATCATGCCTTCCATGCGGCGCATTTGTTTTTCAGCGTTGCCCATGTTGGCACCAGCGGCGGCTTGTTGAAATTGGGCGGGCAATTTGTCCATCAGGCTCGATAAACTGCCCATGTTTTTCATTTGCGCAAGCTGCGCTTTGAAATCGTTCATGTCGAACTTGCCGCCGACTTTTATTTTTTGCGCGAGGTCTTGTGCCGCTGCGACATCCATACCTTTTTGCGCTGATTCGACTAAGGCGAGGATATCCCCCATGCCCAAAATCCGATTGGCCATGCGGGTAGGATCGAAGGCTTCGAGCCCATCGAGCTTTTCCGAAACACCGGCAAATTTGATGGGCTTGCCCGTGACGTGGCGCACCGACAATGCAGCACCGCCGCGCGAGTCGCCATCGAGTTTGGTCAGTACCACGCCGGTTAATGGCAGTGCGTCGTTAAATGCTTTGGCAGTATTGACGGCATCTTGCCCCAACATCGCATCGACCACAAACAAGGTTTCAATTGGTTTGACGGCGGCATGTACCGCTGCGATTTCTTGCATCATGGCTTCGTCTATACCTAAGCGACCTGCGGTATCGATGATGAGCACTTCGTGGTGATGTTTCTTGGCCCAATCGAGTGCGGCCAGCGCGATGTTGACGGGTTTGTCTTCAATGGTGCTTGGGAAGAAATCGGCTCCAGCTTGAAGCGTGACAGCTTCTAATTGCGCGATCGCTGCAGGGCGATATACGTCGGCTGAAACGGTTAATACTTTTTTCTTTTTTTGTTCTCGCAAATAGCGCGCTAATTTACCGACGGTCGTGGTTTTACCTGCGCCCTGTAAGCCCGCCATTAAAATGATGGCGGGTGGCTGCGTTGCGAAGTTGAGTTGCGCCGCATTTTCACCTAAATCCGCGCCGATTAAGCTGGCTAATTCTTTTTGTACCACACCGACCAAGGCTTGCCCCGGGGTTAAAGAGCTGATGACTTCTTCACCCATTGCTCTTTCTTTGACACGGGCGATGAGTTCCCGTACCGCAGGTAGAGCAACGTCGGCTTCAAGTAGGGCCATGCGTACTTCGCGCAGCATTTCGGCGGTATTTGATTCGGTCAATCGCGCTTCGCCGCGCATGGTTTTGACGACTTTGGCCAGTCTTTGGGTGAGATTGTCGAGCATGATGAACTTTCTTGTCAGGAGTGCTTTTGTGCTTTTCGCTGCCGCCTTGCAGGTTTGCGCGGCACAGCAATCAATTAAGCCCGTATTTTAACCGAAACTAGGGCCTGGTCTCGGCTTCCTGTA
>JAHFQV010000233.1 GCA_023259175.1 Oxalobacteraceae bacterium
GGTGCAATCATGAATGAATTTCTTAAATTTTTGTTGTACGGAGTTGGGTTTGTTGTGTTTTTTGTTTTAATATGGTGGGTGTACTGTTTTTTTCTTTGGCTCGAAGATGAGTTGAAAAACAATGACATGTGAGGCGTGTCTTTGTTAAACTATTTAGCCTCTTAACTTATAGGTGAAAAAATGAAACTTTTTAAAATTCTCTTGGCTTCTGTTGTTTTTATGTCTGGTATTGCTCAAGCAGGCTTATCCGAATCCTTCGTAGCGTCAAATGGGAAAATCTTTCAAGTCCATTCGTCAATCAGTGTAGAAAAGGGTGAGGGTGTAATCTATGTAAAACAGGCCTCTGGTACAGTGCATCCATTTCAAGACACAACAGGTAGTGTATGGCTAAAAGTGGCTTCGTACATGAATACCGCGACTCATCACGTCCGAGTGCCAAACACTGATCGCTGGATGAACACTAATTTCACGACTGAAATTAGCTGCGTTAGCAATCAAACTGTATTTGCGTATCCTACAAGTACGCCTGCTGAATGGTTTCAAGATGGATGCTCTTTACAAGTGGCGGCGCAAAACCTTAGCACTAAACCCACAAATTAATCTGCATCATGCAAAATAAAAATCCACCCTTGTCAAACTACGAGATACGTAGGCGGCTTGGGTGGTTTTTGCGTGAAGACAAGACGAAGAAAGTCAAGGAAATTCCTGCCACGTCTCGTAAAATCCCTGTTCCTTAATCCACTTCTGGCAGCTTGATAGCTGTGCGTTCACTTCGTCGGCGCGTCTTGCGAGGTCAAAAAGACCGATTTCAATTCTTTCAGGAAGTCGTATTGATTCTGTTTCATGATCTCTGATGGCGCTTTCGGCTTCGGCAATGGTGGCACTTCCTTTACATGTACTTGCGAGGATGCGCAAGCCGTCACGCTTAGCAGTAGCATACTTATCGTTAATAATCGTGAGTTGTGATTCATATTGCGCCTTAATCCTTTCGTTTGCCGCATCTTGGTCGAGTTTTAATCGCGCGATTTCGTCGTTACGTTCTTTCATTGCACGGGTAGATTCAGCCACCCATTTGGCCGTGATTTCCGCGCGCCCTTGATTTCTGTAGTGCTCAGGAAGATAGATGCCAGCACCCAATAAGAGTGCTGCGACAATCGCGTAGATGTAGATTTTGTTGATCATTTTTCTTTGAGCGGCTTAGTGGTTTTAAATCTCAGCGCGATATTCCCCATCACCACAATGATGCCCACCCACTTATAGACGTTGTCCGGTAGATAGCTTTGAATCTCCGGCATTACATCATGCACCAATTCGAAAATAGGGAACAATGCAATTAGCATGCCATTGAACCAGATTGTCAAGGATTTCGACATGCCGCGCAGTGTTTTCATAGTAGAACCCCCAGCGCAACATTGTAAAGCTTCAAGCGGTCTTCTGCGCCATTTAGTCCGCCGTTGATTCGTTTCGTGATTGTTGTAAAGTCGCACTTGTCTGCTAGGTCGTTCAATCCACGTCGCTTCCAGAACCATCCCGACACCCTTGCCGCATTGACCGGTGTTTCTAGTAGTTCGGGAATTTCTACGCAATTGATTCCTAGATCATGTGCGATCTGTTCGTAATTCGACCTGCCTGTGATTTGGATTAGTCCGCGACCTTTGTACCGGATGCCGTCGCCGTCCTTCACGTTGCCCAGGTCTGTGCGCTTTTCATACGCAAGACCACTCGCGAGTTCTTTCACATATCGGAGTTGTCCAGATTCATGCCCAATTTGAGCGATAAAAGCAGCTTGGCGCTTCGGCGTATTGATTTCAAATTCTTCCATCGCTTTGTTGAGCGGGTCGAGAAATACATCCACTTTCGCCTTCGCATACGGAAAAATTCTTGCTAGTTCACTTTTCTTGATGTCCATTTACCATACCCTGTTGTAAATCCTTGATGGCCTTGCTCTGGATGGCCGACCAGCCCCACGCGCTCACCGCTGCGCATATCGCCACCGCTAATGCGATCTTGACCGCGCTAATGATTGGACGGTTGTCATCGCTCGCTCTGCGGAGCTTGCGCAAGT
>JAHFQV010000159.1 GCA_023259175.1 Oxalobacteraceae bacterium
CGGCTTGTTCATTCCAGACATCCAAATGGCTAGTCGCTTCGTCCAAGACCAACAATTTAGGGTTTTTATACAAAGCCCTCGCCAATAAAATCCGCTGCTTTTGCCCACCCGATAAACCCGTGCCGATATCACCGACCAAAGTGTTGTACGCCATCGGCATTGCCAAAATTTCTGTGTGTATCGCTGCCAATTGCGCGCAGGCTTGGATTTGTTCTTGATTCGGTGATGGGTCAAAGAAACTAATATTGTCGCTAATAGAGCCCGCAAACAAATTATCCTCCTGCATCACCGTTCCCAAGAGTTGACGATAATTCGATAAACCCAATTGATGAAGCTTTACACCACCGATTAAAATTTCACCTTCCGTTGGCTCCAATAGACCGAGTAGCAATTTCATCAAAGTCGTCTTGCCGCAACCCGAGGGACCTGTGACGGCGATACATTGACCTGCGGGAATCGACAGATTAAGGTCTTTTAACACATCAGGCTCGCTATCGGCATAGCGAAACGCTAGATTCCTGATCTCAATGGAAGGCATGATGTGCTCGGCGTCGATTTCCACCTCTTGCCTATCGACTTCCGCTTCGGTCATCACAATATCAGCTACGCGCTCACCATGCAGTTTCATCATGCGTAATTCAAAGAGCTTGTCCACCAAACTGGCCATGCGCTGGCTAAATTGATCCTTGTAGCTAATAAAAGCAAACAGCATCCCAACTGAAAATTTGTTCTCTAGCACGGCCAAAGCGGCCAGCCAGATTACGATGACGCGTTCGGCACTAAACAGGAGTTGATTTGCGGTCTGATAAGAAACGGCAAGCTTGGCGATTCGCAATTCGGCATTAAACTGGTCGGCCAAGGCATTCATCCAGCTACTGCGTCGTTCCTCAGCCCGATGAAACAAGCGCACACTTTGGATGCCCCGTATTGATTCCATAAAATGGGTTTGCTGCTTTGCTGCGTGGATAATTTGCTCGGCAGTGGCTTCTCTGATCGCTCGAAAAATAAGCCAACGTAAGAGAATGTACAGCACCACCGCCACACAGGCGACTGCTGCCAAGCTAGGGCTGTACAGCAGCATCATGATGAAAGTACCGATCACCAATACGCCATCAATCACACCCTCGACAAATTGGGTCGTCAGGCTATGCTGTATCGTTTGTATCGAACCAAAGCGCGACACAATATCGCCCGTATGCCGCTTCTCAAAATACGGTAAAGGCAGTTTCATCAAATGCGCGAAAGCATTGCCTAGCCACTGAAAATTCAAGTTGGTTGCCAGCACTGTCGTCACCCATGAACGTACCGCAGCTATACTCGTTTGCACCACAACCAATAACAAAAAGCCGCAGCCTAACACCGTAATCAAATCGCGGTCAGCCGCCAATAATGCTTCATCGACTAGCCACTGCATATAAAATGGCGCGACCAAAGCACACACCTGTAAAGCCAAACCTAACAGTAAAAGTTGAACCAAACCGCGTTTCAAGCCGACCACGCGTCCCATCAAGGATAGGAGCGAATAATTTTGTCGCTCCTCCTGTTTTTTAAATTCAGCAGTAGGGGTCAATTCGAGTGCGACACCGGTAAAGTGCTTTGCACATTCCGTTAAGGCTAATTTGCGCTCGCCTACGGCAGGATCATGAATGACGGCATACTTGCTTGACACCGATTTAAGCACCACAAAGTGGTTCATATCCCAATGCAAGATGCAAGGTAATTTGAGCTCGGGCAAATGCGCCATATCCAATTTCAAAGGCCGTGTTTGTAAGGCCAGACCTTGCGCCATCGCCATCAAACCCTTAAGCGTCACACCTTTTAGCGAGACCGAAAAGCGCCGCCGCATACTGGCAATATCAAGTTGGTGGCCCCAAAAGCTGGCCACCATACATAAACAGGCTAAACCGCACTCCGCTGCTTCGGTTTGCAGTAAAACAGGCAGACGATGATTGCGCCAGAAGGAAAAAGACAAAGAATTCGTCGTCATATTACATCCGCCCAGAAATACTAAATAAGGGCTCTAAAACCCACTCATACAAACGCCTCTGTTCCAGCAAAATGCTGGCCTCAACCAACATACCCGACTTCAGCGGCAGCAACTGCCCGTAGGCTTTGACGTTTTGTTGATCGAGCCTTAAGCGTAAGCGATAAACAGGCTCACCATTGCCACCATTGGCAGCGCCTGGCAAAGCCAACTCATCTGGACGCAAAGACGTATTGGCGACCTCGCGCACAGTGGCACTAAATTGGCCGAATTTTTGATAGGGATACGCCTGGTAACGCAGTAGCACCTTCATTCCAGGTTTGATAAATCCTATCGAACGTGAGGGCGCGTAAATTTCCGCTTCCAATTGCGAGCCTGCGGGAAGTAGGCTGGCGATGGATTGATTGGCCGCCACCGTCTGCCCCAATTCTGCCGTCATCGCCGTCATCACACCGTCCTGGGGAGCACGCACCCAAAATTCACGGCGCGTTTCGTTCTCAGTCAAATCTTGGTCAATGACAGACACGTTGCGCTGCAAAGCGGCGCTGTCCCGTAAGGATTGAATTTGCACATCACGCAGTTCAGTTTGCGCATTGCTCTGTTCTCGCTGGCTACTTGACCGTATGCGTGTCAATTCCACCAGACGCTGCTGCTGATCGAGCACCTCGGCTTGTTTATCTTGCACCTGTGCAGCAGAAATAAAGTGAGTCGCCTGCAAGTCCTGATAACGTTTTAAATTCTGCTCCGACAAACTTAACCGCTGTTCTTGCAATACGATCTGCCCCTCTAATTTCTGTACGTCTCTCGCAATATCGGCCACCCTTTTTTGTAAGGCAGCCACCCGTTGCTGTGCTTGCAAAGAAGACTGTTTAAGCTCCGTGTCGAAGCTATTACGCCGCGTTTGCAATAGACCCGAAATCGTCTTTTGGGATTCAGCACCTGTCGCACCACTACGCTCACTACGCAACACAAACAGCACCTCACCGACCTTAACATTTTGCCCTTCAACTACCCGCTTCTCCATCACAATACCTGCTTGCGTAGGCAAAACCTTAATGACACCACGACTGGGCAACAAAACCCCCGCAGTTTGCGCTTTGCGCGTAGTCGAAAAGAACACAAAAAACGCCACGATGCACACCACGATCAAACCAAACAAGGCAGTCAACAATCGAAAACTCAAAGACTTCGCCAGAATGACGGTGCCGTATTGTTTGGCGCTGAGTTGCTCTAGGGCTTGCTGGCGAAAAAGTGGGCGAACTGGGGGCGGGGTAGAGGGCGATGAATCTGGAGATGTTGAAATCATATGCAAAATTATTTTGTGTTAAAAGGTAGAAATAGCTTGACACATTATTTTTTTTTTTGCAATACTATGCTTGTCGAGACAATCATGTTTCGACATTTATTTGAAATTTGACTTACTTTTTGAGGTTTATTATGCAAGAATTGAATATGATGGAAGTGGATGCGGTTAGTGGGGGTATTTTTTGGCTTATTATTATCCCTGTAGTAGTTATTTTATCGGGTTGTAGTAAAAATGAAGATCCATTGGCCTTAAAAAAAGCTCAACATGATCGCGAGTGTCAAAACGGTTTAGAGCCCTCAGACGGAAAACCATGTTCTACCAACTGATGATATGACAAATTTAGGGAGGGATTGCTTCCCTCCTTCCATCTTCCAAAATGTAGAAATTCCAGATCTATCTCCCCAATAGTGTAAAAATGAAAAACAGAAAAATTGCATCATTCATCTGTTTTTTTATCGCGATGGGTGCCCTATTTGTGATCGTCATACGATTGTATGATCCTTACTTGCTCTGGCAAATATCTGGTCAAAACCGGTTTATACATTCATGGGTTTTAGACCAAAACCTAAAAACTAAATCTCACTTTTCGAAGGATTTGCGTTCCGAGTCGAGTAAGCGTGACGCACAGTTTGTTGAGGATTTACGCATCAATTATGGTCGCAAGTTAAAAATTTCACCTCGCATTGAAATCGACCACGATTTTCCTGGATGCCAGAAGATAGTCGTGGATGGCTTGCCCTATGAAATTGAATCAAAGTTATTGCAAAAATTGGTTCATGGGGAGTGCGTTCAACGGATACAGGAATTTGTCTTTTCCGATGATTTGAAGAAATTCGCGATTGAATTAAGGCATTGGAATCAGAGCGGAACGGCGACATTAATTGTTGGCAGCTTCACAGAAGGTGCCATTGTCGTTGAGGTTCAGGTTGACGGCGTTTTTAGAAATTTTATTTTTAATTCTGATGGACATTTACTCTATAAGAATCTCGCCAACAGAGGCTCTAGCTGTGAGATCGAAATGCTTTCGCAACTTCAGTTTGCATGCGCGTTGGACAAAGCAATACTTAAGAAAAATGGCTATGCCGAGGTTTTAGGTATGCAGCGATTAAGGCATGACGGTACGGTATGGCTGAAAGCAAAAGGTGGTGATGGAAAGCTGGGCATACTACGTTGGGAGTCGAGTGTCGGAAAAGAAATACCTGAAAAAATATTGGATACGAGTCTAAGCAAAATTCGTGATTTTAAGATTGTCACGGGCGGCCTATTCATCGAGCAAGAATCATCCAAGATGAACGAAGGCCTCGCGTCATCAGACTTATTATTTATCACGACGCCGGAAATGAACTTGAATCACCTACTCCATGCGCCCACATCTAATTTAAGCTGGCAGGTCAACGGTGAGTCCGGTACTGCTTTAGTGAAGGAGGC
Organism: Oxalobacteraceae bacterium; assembly: GCA_023259175.1. Lineage (GTDB taxonomy): Bacteria > Pseudomonadota > Gammaproteobacteria > Burkholderiales > Burkholderiaceae_D > Undibacterium. Next base: position 4,719 of record JAHFQV010000159.1, read on the forward strand.
TGGCGCGAATGGTGAAAATGGTGAATTTTCTCTTTTCAAACTTACTCAAGTAGCCGCCACAAAATTAAAAATGAATTTTGACAAGTCGCTTATGTCCGATATTTCCCTTTGGGGAAATGGGCAAATTCTGATGCAGACTCTTGCTGGAGAATCCTATATTGGTCATTTTAACGGGAAAGAAGAATTTCATATTGATCTAGAGCTTAAGTATCCATTTAAACTCCAAATCGAAAAATTTGAAGGCCTGTCTTCGGACGGAACTTCAATTCCCTGCACCAAAGTAAGTCGATTCCCCCAGATTGCACAAACCGGTACGGTCATTGAAGCCTATGGCGCGTATGGAAAATCCTTGAAATTAAGGTATAACGGCATTCACGCCACTTTGCTTTCCGAGGGAGTCACAATAATTCTTGCGCATGCGCGTGGTGGCGGTGAACTGGGTAGCGCATGGCATCTAGGTGGGAAAGGGCGCAACAAAATAAATACGGTTGCGGATGTTTATGCTTGCACACAAGCGGCGATAAAGAACAAATTTGCGTTTCCTCAAAAAATTATCATGCTTGGGCAAAGTGCAGGAGCCATACCTGCAATGAATCTAGCATTGGATCATCCCGAAATAGTGGCTGGTGCATGGGTTGATGTACCTTTTCTCGATAGCGCAAACAAAATTGACAACAAAGAATTGGATGATCAAGAATTTGGCGCGCTTTCCTCTGATCAGGAAGAGACAATAAGACGAGGATTAAGTCCTTATTTTCGCCTCTTACAAGGAAGCAGCGCAAAAGCTAGATTCCTTCTAACCTGCGGTGAGGACGATGATAATACCCCGCTGTGGCAATGCACAAAATCATTTAACGCCATCAAGGAACGCCACCCGCGAAAGACCGCATTCCTATTTACCTTGGTCAATCAAGGACACTACGCTGGCGCAGCAAATGCCCAAGCGGAGCTAGATAAGAACTATGTCGTCGAAAATTTTATTTTATCGAGCTTTAAGGCCGATCGCCCCGAATGATGTTTAATTGTGGCGAACCAGCATTTCTTAAAATCGTGAATTTTACAAATGCATTGCTTCGTCGTTCTTTGCCTTTCCCTTGGTCGGCGCAATGCTTCACGCTATTAATGTCCTTGCTAATGGCAGCAGATCAATGATGTCTGAGTGAGATGATTTGAAATAAGATGGATCGCTCATGTAGGGTGTTCACGATTTTGTGTCCGCGCGCATTTGATATCCATCAAAATTTTTTGCACTCTTTTTACTATCAGATATAAGCAAAAAACAATCAAGCGTCATGTGCGTTTCGGAATTTGCAAGACCGGAAATAGCAGCACGTAATAGCGGCACAGCCAACTCAAAAAACAATAGTTTGCACATCGAGAAACGCGTACCTGAAGACCGCCTCATCTGAATTCAAACCTTGTTTGTATTGGTATGTTGATGATCTCTTCAAGGAAAAATGCGCAGCGCGTAACAATGTGGCAGATCGCCTTGAGCAACAGCGGTGAAAGAAAATGGCCGATATGTGTTGATTTTGCAAGCTTTGACGTGTGATACTTTGCCTCTTGCGCTTAAGA
>JAHFQV010000160.1 GCA_023259175.1 Oxalobacteraceae bacterium
TGCGGACCGAGAACGCCCATTTCAAACCGTCATGGCGCATGTTCAATTTGCTGCCGCCGGTCAAAGCAAAGAAGCGTCATTTTCGGGTTCAGGTAGATAAGCAGTGGAGCTTGCAAAACGTAAGTGCTTACGACGAAGAATTTTCCAACTGGAGATCGTCAACGATCTACGGCGTGAATAAATGATTTCTAGTACGCTACGTCTGAGAGAGATTGCAAAAAAATACGTAGTTCTTCATAATAAACGGTGGGTATGTTAATGAGCGAATTCTGCGAAATTGAATACTGCACTCATGGCAAAGCCATTTCCACTGACAGTTGTTCCCATTTAATCGATGGAAGCAATGCGGAATGGATCTCAGAAGCGTAGGGTGCAATGAATTGCACCGGTCTGCTTGCCAAAAATTTTTAACGAGGCGCTCGAAGTTTGCCGGACGGCGGGTTTTAACCCGCCCTACTTGATTTGATTGGGAAGAGCTAATGACGCTTAGCATCATTTTTTTAGGCTTACTTGGACTATGTTTGCTTGGCTTTGACGCGTATGCGGTGCGCTGCGTGCTTTGCAAGGACGTGTACACGAAGCCGCAGATGCCTTGGCTATTGGGGGTCATTATTTTCGTCCCATTCCTGGGCGCAGGTTTGGTACTCTATCTGGCGAAAAATGAATATCAGGGTTCGCTTTCAAAAAATGCCAGTGTTGATGACGATGCGGAAGGTGTATGCTTCGCCAGCGATGATGAGAGTGATGAGAATGATGTTTGACCGCGATCGTTGATCGCGCTATCGAAAATTAAGCGAGAAAAAATATGAGTAAGTCTTTGTTCGCGAGTCTTTGCATGCTCGCATTGCCCGTGTTCGCAGCCGCTAGTTTATGGTCTGCCCAGAGTAAGGATTATGGGTCAGGAAATGCGGATTTTACCCTTAGAGAAATCGAGCGTCGACCCAACTCTTCTGTGTTGCAGCTCGATATCCGGACTAGAGGTAGCTCGGTCGGCTCATCGATGATTACGGCTTGCATGTTGATGCGCTTGGCTCAAGAGCGGGGCGGATATCGTTATCTCGTGAAAATTGACGCGCTTCCTAGTAATCCAAAACAAATGTTGGTGGGTTTTTCTCACGTGGCGAACGTAAAGCCACAAACACTCGACGCTGAATTGTCAGATTCTGCGATGGAAGTGGACTTGGAACTCTTTGGTTCTGATCTCAATAAAAAGTGCCGCGCGAATGTGAACTAGGCCTATCCGGCACTGTTGAATGAATCACTTGAATCGGAGCATGCAATGCTAGTTCGCGCCTTTGAAGAAAAAGATATTCCCGCGATCTGTGACATCTACAATTACTACATCACGAATACGACCATTACTTTCGAAGAGGAAGCCTTGGGTGTTACCGTCATGGGGGCGCGGATAGATACCTACACAAAATCTTTTCCTTACTTAGTATGCGAAGTGGAGGGCGCTGTGGTGGCCTATGCTTATGCTTCAAAATGGCGAGAACGCGCTGCGTATAAAAGCTCCGTCGAAGTGACCGTATACGTCGGGCATCGTTTTCTTGGAAAAGCATATGGTAAGGCGCTTTATTCCGCCTTATTGAATGCATTAGCTGAGCAAGGCTGCCATGTTATTTTGGCCGGGATCGCCTTGCCCAATGAAGCGAGTATTGGTTTGCACGAGCACTTTGGTTTTGAAAAAGTTGCTCATTTTTCGGAAGTTGGAAATAAATTCGGGAAGTGGGTTGACGTTGGGTATTGGCAAAAGACAGTGCCTGTTTAGTGGATTTTTCTCGTGGATTTCCCGACCATAAATTTGTTATGCGCGAATATTTATGGAGCTTATATGGAACTCAATATCATAAAGATTTTAAAAGTATGGGTGTTAGCATCACTCATTATTATTAGTGGATGTCATACGATAAAAATGGAAGCAATCGATCAGCGTCAAGTGGAGTCAGATGTCTTAGCGGCTTTTCAGGGTTTAGTGAAAGCATCTGAATCATTAGATTCAAAAAAGTATTTTGCCTACTTCGATCAAGAAAAATTCACTGGATTGAATGCAGATGGAAAGGTCTGGCATTCAATAGAGGGTTTGGAGTCTTTGATCGATAGCGCTTTTCCGATGATAGAAAAGAGTATCTCACTTGAATTTAAGAATGTGAAGGTAACGGTGCTTGATCAACATACGGCCATTCTGGTGAACGAATTTAAACAAACTCTGCTGTTAAAAAATGGGAGCCTAGTAAATCAAGCGGGTGGTGGTACTCAAGTTTGGGTTAAATCTCAGGACAGCTGGAAACTTGTCAGTGTGTCCGCCAGTCTCACAAATCACTAGTCCATGACAGGATGATGGTTGGCTGCGCTGTCCGTTATTCCAGCGCATTTGGCTCAGCGTAGTCTTCACTCACCGAACCGCTTTGAAAAGCGCAGCCGCCATCATCTCAAATCCAAAGAAATACTCGCTTCGAAATTCTCAATTGCGTCCAGCCATTACACCTCCATCCACATCCCACACAGCCCCCGTTACCCACGCCGTTTGCTCGCTTAATAGATGGACGATGACATTGGCCACATCCCCTGCTTGGCCGATACGACCAATTGGGTGAAATTGATCGAATCCTGCCAAGGTTTCATCGATCTTTTCTGGTTCTATGAAGGCTTCGTAGATCGTGGTCTTGACGACTGCGGGTGAAACGGCATTGACGCGAATATGGTAGGGCGCTAGCTCCATCGCAAGGTGTTGAGTGAGGGCGTGCAAGCCCGCTTTTGCCATGGAATAGGCCGATGAAGGTGTGGCCTTGATGGCTTGCTTGGCCCACATGGAGCCGATGTTGACGATATTGCCTCCGCCATGTTTTATCATATTTCTTGCCACTGCTTGTGTGATAAAAAAGCTGGCTTCATTGAGATCGAGGTAAGCGCGATAGTCCTTGGTTTGGTGTTCCAAGAATGCGAGGGGTTTGAAAGTACCGGCGGCATTGACCAAGTAATCAATGGGCTGTCGTTGAGCATCGATGTGCTGAATCAGGCCTTGCACTTCGTCTTGATGGTAGAGATTGGCTTGATACAAGTGCACGGCCGCCGTGCAGTCGATTTCCAATAATTTTTCCTTTGCGCGATTTAACTTGCCGAGCTGACTTCCCACCAAGATCACTGCCGTGCCCTTTAGTATCAATTGCTCCGCTGTTGCCAAACCCATGCCGCTAGATCCGCCGATGATGATGGCCGTGGTTTTTGACCTTGTATTCATTTATATTCTCCAAACAGGTTAAGATGCGAGGAGCTCAGTATGGGTAGGGAAAATTCTCTTGAAAAGTAAGTACAATTTGGTGTGATAGCTACTTTTCGGTACATCTTGATGAATTCAAACGAAAAAATATTTTCCAGAAAATCGACCCCAGAGCGCAGCGCGCGTATGGTGGAATCTATTTACGGATGCAAATGGTCGCTTACCGTTTATCAACTCCTACAAAACGGTAAGAATCGCCCCGGCGAAATGGTGCGTAGTGTAGAAGGTTTGAGCACCAAAGTACTCAATGAATGCTTACGAAAGAACCTTGAATTTGGTATTTTAAAGCGCAATGTATTTCCTGAGGTGCCACCACGCGTCGAGTACGAAGTGACCGCTTTTGGTCAAAAATTTTTACGGATTTTAGACGAGCTGGAAAAATTGCAAGAGGAAATTTCGATTTCCTCAACAAGCGAATAGATCCACTTGAACCCTGAATTGATCGAACATATTTTGTGCCCGAGGAAAAAACGATGCGTAATCTTCAAAAGATAGCCGGAATTGCAGCGCTTTGTGAGGCGCTTATTTACATCGTGGTGATGGTGTTTTATGGCGCAGTTTGGCATTTCCCTAGCGACGCGGACAGCGCCCAAAAGCTTGCCTTCCTAGCGCAAAATCAAACAATTTTATCGATCATTAATCTGCTTGGATATGTGGGTTTCGGTATCTTGTTGGCGCTCTTGGTGTTGGCGGTGCATGAAAGACTCAAGACTAAATCACCTACGATTTCAATGCTCGCTTGCGTGTTTGGTGTGGTGTGGGTAGGGCTCGTGATTGCCAGTGGAATGCTGGCAAATATTGGCCTTGCGACGACCATCAAACTTTTCACCAAAGGGTCGGAACACGCTTGGGCAGTTTGGCTATCAGCGAATACCGTGGTGGAAGGCTTGGGAGGTGGAAATGAAATTGTCGGCGGGCTCTGGGTTTTGTTATTAAGTAGTGCGGCGCTAAAAAGTCAGGCGCTGTCACGACCACTGAGCTACTTGGGCTTGTTCCTTGGTTTGCTTGGAATTGTGACGGTCTATCCAGCCGCAGTACTGACCGATATTTTTGGTTTGGCACAAATACTGTGGTTCGCGTGGCTGGGAATTTATTTGATGCGCCACAGCGAAAGCGAACATAGTAGCGTACATCATGATCATTGAGCAGGCAGAGTATGATTGCGCTTGCGTGTAGGAGGTGGCAACTTCTAAAAACCTCAAAGTTTTGTATTTATCCAGCTTGCTAGGATTAAGACACCAAACCCACTCCTAGTCGTCATACCGGACTTGATCCGGTATCCAGAATTCACCTTTAGCGGCGTCAAACTGGATGCCGGATCAAGTCCGGCATGACGGTTAAGGAGGGCTTTCATGCTCAAAAAATGGGAGTCTCATTGAGGACTGAATAATCCGAGATTTTCCATTGGACGCACCTTCGGTGCTTTTTGAGTGCTGACGGCGATTTTGCGGCCATTTTCGTATGATTTTATTTTCCCATAGCTCGCTATGAGAAAATAAAATCACACAAAACTGTCTCGCAAACTCATCCGTCATCATCTCAAACCCTAATGAAAAATCTCGGATAATCCGAGATTTTTGGAAGCGCCCAGTTCTTTTCGATTTATTGATCGAGTTCTTTTTGTTGTACGATCACGCGTGACACCAATCCATAGGCTTGCGCTTCGGTGGCGCTCATCCAGTAATCGCGTTCTATGTCTTGGGTGACACGTTCTAGAGTTTGTCCTGTTTCTTTGGCGATTAAGGCGGCGATGCGTTCACGGATTTTGACGATTTCACGTGCTTGTATCGCGATGTCGCTTGCTTGACCACCGGCGCCGCCGCTAGGTTGATGTATCAGAAAGCGGGTATTGGGCAGGCAGACGCGGTGCTCATTGGCTACCGCCAAGAACACGTTGACGGCAGCGCTTCCGACCCAGCCGGTACCAACTACCCGTACCGGTGCATCGATGAAACGTATCATGTCGTGGATCACATCGCCCGATTCAACATGGCCGCCTGGTGAAGAGACCAGTAGCGTAATTGGCTCCTTGGATTCGGCAGACAAGGCGATCAAGCGTTTGCTGACTTCGGCCGCCAATTTATCGTTAATAGTGCCAAACACCAATACCGTGCGCGATTTAAAGGCTTTTTCTTCCAAGAATGGGCTAGGTGTTTGGTCATTATTGTTGTTGTCTTTTTCTTCGGACATGGCAGGCTTTCAGAGAGTGTGATTTGATCAAATGCGAAATTCAAACGCGGCGAATTTCCAAGAACACACATGCTACTCGATTTTCTAGCAAAGATGCAAAACGCTGCGCAATATGGGACGCACCGTGCGTATCATGAGATTCCCTTCCTGTGGCGTTACCATGCGGTGCATCATTCGGCGAAGACCATGGATTGGTTAGCCGGATCACGTCAGCATATGATGGAATTGGTGCTGACTCGTGTCTTGGTATTGGGGGCACTGTTCGTGCTGGGATTTAGTAAGCAGGTGATGGATGCCTATATCATCATCGTGGGTTTTCAAGCGGTCTTTAATCACGCCAATGTACACCTGCCTTGGGGGCCTCTGAAGTACTTGTTGGTTACGCCGGATTTTCATCACTGGCACCACTCTTCTGACGAGGCTGCCATTGATAAAAATTACGCCGCGCATTATGCTTTTCTCGATTATCTATTTGGTACCGCGGTCAAAGGTCAAACAGGCTTCCCGGAAAATTATGGGGTCCAGGGTGATTACATGCCTGAGGGCTTTGTCAAACAGCAGTTGTTTCCATTTCAGAAATTGGAAAATGACTAAATCGGGACGAGGAGCGGAACGACCGAAATATGGGCTAAAGTGAGTAGGATCGAGGCTGAATAGAGTTGCCGCGATGAGCAAGTTCGATTGCAATAGGGGTGCCAGCTTGCTTGAACCGAGATTTTC
>JAHFQV010000059.1 GCA_023259175.1 Oxalobacteraceae bacterium
TTCAGCCACTGTCGCATCTCCAATCACGACGACCACCGTACCAGCAAGCTCACCAGCCGATGCAACGCCTGCGATGACGCACAGGGACAAGACGGTGACCCGCCACTTCGCATACTGTGCGATTTGTTTAAAAATTGACTGCATAATCTTCACCTTCAAATTTGAGCGGTCTGCTCAACAGCTGATAACTATTGACACGACCGAGGGCTATTTCTCTACCACGAATTGAGCCACGCTAACATCACTTTACACCTCATTATAGAGAAATTGAGGTATTGTGTTGTATTTTTATTGGTCAGACTGTCCTAAAATTGTCCTTCCTTCAGAATGACAGGACATCGCAACACGTATTTTTATTGGGACTTACGAAAAACAGACGCTGGCGTTGTTGTGTTCGCCTTGTCGTACTAAAGTACTGCCTTCGGCTCCACGCCTAGCCAGCGCAATTTTGCGTAAGTCCTATTTATATCATCCACATTCATGCCTATCCCCGTTAAAATTGTCGAGCAAATACCTTTATTCGAAGACTTAGATGCTGCCACCCTAGAACGCATTGCCGGACAAATGGTGGGCAGAGTGTATTTGAGCCACGATATTGTCATCCGCAAAGGTGATACTGCGGACAACCTCGCTTTTTTGATTGCGGGCAAACTGCAGGTGGTCGACTTAACTGAAGACGGGCGCGAAATTGGTATTCAATTTATTCAACCTGGCACCTACTTTGGCGAGTTATCGGTGATCGATGGAAAACCCCGTTCGGCTTCCGTTATTTCCGTCAAAACCTCGGAAGTCGTGTTCCTGCCTAACCATCAAGCACGCGACCTGATATTTAATAATCCCATCATGGCGCAACGCCTGATGACGCATTTCGCGCAAGTCGTGCGTGCTGCGTCTAGTCAACGCACTTTATTGAGCATACCCAATGCCTTTCAACGGGTTTTTGCACAGTTAGACAGCTTCGTCAAAACAGATCGTGAAGTCCCCATTATTGACGGCTTACCGCGCCAACAAGAAATAGCCATCATGGTCAACACCAGCCGCGAAACCGTGTCGCGTGCCTTACATCTGCTGATGAAATTAAATATCATTGAAAAACAAGGTAGCGTCATTATTGTCAAAGCACCTGACAAACTTAAACTGGCTGCAACCAACGGGATCGATGAAAACGCAACTAACCTGCGCTGACATTCAAGGCAAACGTCCTAGAGGCAAATCCCTCACAAATCCGCAGAGTCCTCTGCACATCCATCAATGATGTTGAGTAGTCTAGATGAAAGCGTGGGCCAACCGCGCTCCTGAAACCAATTGCTGCGATTTGCTTGTGCTTGACTATTTTCTGCATTCAGTAATGCTGTCATTCCCTGCACCAGTGCAGCGACATCTGTTCCCGGCAAAACATGCACGGCTTCGGCAACATCATCAAAAATTTTAAGCGGAGTCACCGCGACAGGCTTTCCAGTCGACAATCCCACACGTACCGCTGCACTCGATGATTCCTGCGTTTCCTGATAGGGGTAGACGATCAAATCGGCATTCGATAACAATACATGAGTTTGCTCATCCGATAAAAAATCAGTTTGAAAAGTCACTTTATGGCGCAAACCAGATTCGTCGATCAACTGCCTACAAGCGCGCAATTCTTCGTCTGATAACGGCGAAGGATAGAGCGAATTTACTAGCAGTAGATGTAAAGAATCGGAATGAACACAAAGCTCAAAAAAAGCCAGCAATAATTGTCGAATCCCTTTGTGCGGCAATAAAAAACCATAGGAAGCAATCACGGTTTTATCTGCAAAAAATTCAGATTTCACACTCGCAAGCGCCGGCGGTGGTGCAATCCCGTGCGGAAAATAAACGACGTTTTCAACTAAGTCCCACGCCTTCAAACGATTCATGTCGTCTACGTTATGCACAAAAATTCGGGTCGCCAATCGTAAGCAATCTTTGATCGTTCCCAGCGAAATACGACGATCGCTTGCCTGCACATCGGCAGTGGAATGAAAGAAGAGGTAAGTCGCGATTTTGTGCTCGGCTAAACTCTCCAAGAAATGTCCCAGATTCTCGGTAGAACAAAAGCCAAAATTGTATTGGAAGACCACTGCCTCAATCTGCCTTTCAACAATTTCATCGACCACATAGTCTAAATTTTCGTCCAATTCCGCATTCCAACAACGCAGCACATTACTACCGTCCAAGCCGGTTCTTTCGGGGATATGATTGGCCAAAATCGTAAGGCGTGAGGCAGGAATGTTTTGCGTCAAAAAATACGAATAGTTTGCAATGCCACAGCGCGCATTCCATGTACTAATCCAGGCTATTTTAGGCTGTTTCGAAAGTGAAGATTGCGCACTCAAGTTTGTCACTGCAGCTTGCAATTTTTCTGCTGTTTTTTCCCATGTAAATTCCTGCAAGACTCGCTGTTTGGCCTGAGCTACTTTCAGATTTTTTACACCCGCATCCATACCTGTCATTGCTTGCATCAATCGCCCCAGATGTTGTACATCCGGTTCTGCCCATAAGGAGTGGGTCAAGCCAAAATGCGCCTCTGCTTTTGCGAATTGATAATCGCAGCACCAAGCGGTTTCCTCCGCACAGAAATCCGTCTGCCCGCCCCAGCGTGTGGTAATCACGGGCAAATCAAAGAGCATCGCTTCGGCCATCGGCAAACCAAAACCCTCACCGCGACTCGGTGCGACATAGGTATGACAATCACGATAGAGTTGTTTAATCTGCGCATCATGCCAGTCTTCTACGATCAAGTGTACCTGCGGAAAACCTGGGTTTTCGCGCTGATGCTGTGCCAGTTGATTTGCTACGGTATTGTGTGGGTTAGAAAAAGTTTTGATCACCAGACAAACATCATCGTCAATCGAAAAAACCTCGCCAAAAGCCTGCAGTAAGACATCGACACCTTTACGTGGGAAACAAGATGAGATATGCAGAAAACGAAAAGACTTAAGCGCATCCGTATTCCAATTGGGATGCTTATTTTCTTGCTGCGTCAATAGATGATCAACGCCCGCGCCGGTCACCACAATGGGAATACGAACACCGCTGTCGCGCAAATTTTTGGCCACTGAATGCGACAGCACGCTCACCATATCCAAGTTACGATTAAACTCCTCTACATATTGCGGTGGAAAACCGGTTTCCTCCCAGCCATAAGAATGCATCATCCGCAGGGTGGCGGGCATCTCATCGGTATGCGGTGGATAGCAAAATCGTAGCGCAATGTCCGGTGCGTAATGCGTTTGCGCAGCGGCTTGCGCCTTTTCAAAAAGCCGACGACATTCATCATGATGTGAAAGAAATTGCGCACTCGGTTTAAAATCGCCCTGCCCTTCGTGAGAACGTAAAGCCACATCAAGCCAATTGCGATCTAAAGCCAATGCCAACTCGCGATTGACAATCGCGAGGCTGTAGCTGGAATCGAAAGGGCCTTCCACTTGCCACCGCATCCTTTTCGATTCGGGTGATACTTCGCCGTTCAGCGATGCCAGTGCTGGGCTAACAATCCCTAATTGTCGCAAATACTCCTTTAAGCGCAAGGACACATTGGCTTTCGAAAATGAAGCCATGCGCTGTCTTTGTCGACGCAAAATGTCACGCCTCAAAGATTTCTCCGTCATCAAACTAAACATGGCACCGGCCATCTCAGCAAAATTCGAATGCGATGCCATGAGTAGCCCCGCACCACCCAAGGTGGATGCGATACTACTGCTATCGCGCGCCACAACCGGCACGTCAAAACGCATCGCTTCGATCAAGGGCATGCCAAATCCTTCATGTGCACTTAAGCACACAAATGCATCGGCGCGCTTGTAATAGGCTAGCAAACGCTCAGTCGAAACCTGTCCTACTAGACTGACATGCTCACATAAATCAAGCTCATGAATACGTCGCGAGATTGCATCTTGATACGTGCCACTGGTCACTTCGCCGACTAGGTTCAAGTGAATCGGGTGGGGACTGCGCTGTTTTAAGAGATGAAAAGCTTCGACCAGTTCGAGCTGATTTTTATTTTCACAAATGCGTCCGACAAACAAGAATTGATAGGCATCTCGCTGTGAAGGAAGGCCCTCAAAATCAGGCACCATGCCCGACCATCTATCGAGATCAAGTAAAAGCGGAATCGTCGTCACATTGGGGTAGTCACATGCGCGTAGTTCTTCGCTATTGAGTTCAGAATCGCCAATGGCTCCAATAAATAAATCGGCCCAATTTTTAAGTTGCTCACGCCCCAAAATCGCATAGCTTTGAATTTCGCTTCCCGCTGGTAAAAATTCGGGAGGTGTAATATTGTGATACACCATCAGCTTCGAAACGGGCAGCGCCAGCACAGCTTCAGGATGATCGTAACCTAGGCAATGATGCAGCATCAGTAAAGTATGTTCGTCCGATTTGAACTGCGTGACCGGGTTCACCAAGTGCTGCAAATCTGTAGGAATGGAAGAAGAATAAATGTCGGATGCAAACCCCAATTCACGCAGAATTTTTTGGGTATAGAACATGCCATTGGTCACGCCAGCGCCATTGCCACAGGCAAAACTAAATTGATGGATGGAAGTAATCGCCATTTTTTACCGTTATTTATGTGCGATCACAGCGTAGTCTTGCGCGCCAAAAAAATGTTTATTAATGATGCGTCCAGTATCGCTTTCATCTGACACGCGATGGTCATCTGGATAGGGATGTAAGCGTAAAATATCCGCTTTCGCAAACCCACGCTGCTGTGCGATAAATCGCGCGACATCGGGAACGATAGGATGTAAATGGGTGGGATCAAAATAAAAATTACATGCGCCCACAATCAAATTTTCCGGATTTGGCGTCTCGAAAATAATCAAGCCGCCCGCTTTGAGTGCGACATAGGCCGCATCAAATAAAGCGATCATCGTCTCAAACGGCAAATGTTCAATCACATGAAATCCCGTGATACAACTTACGCTGCCCGGTTTGAGCGAGCGCAAAAATGCGATACCATCGACCCGCTTCGCGACGTAGCCTGCCGCCAAACATTGATCCACTTTGGCAGCATTTAAATCAATACCTATCGCTGGCAAACCCTGCTCCGCCATTAATTCCAGCCATTCGCCACGACCACAACCGATATCAACCACCTGCTCGGTCTTTAATTTTGAGTCTGCAAAGTGCGCCAAGTAGGGCAAATAAACGCGCAACCTTTCTTTGATACTTTCTCGAGTACCGCGAAATGCCTCTTCGAAATCACTCAATAATTGATCAACATTCACGCCATGTTTTTCTTCGCTCTGCACCTCAGGTACTGCATGCTGCACTTGAGCGCTAGGCAATTGACTGCGAACACGCGAATCAAAAGCCGCCATACGTTCCTGCAATTGGGTCAACTCACCTTGAGAAATACGATTGAGGGCCGATAGTTGTGCTAACTTGCGTCCGGTTTCTAACTGTTCGATTTTCATCATGCGTGTGCCGATATCGAGCATTTCCAAGCGATGTAGGCGCGATGCAGTTTTAGGGAATTCCAACTGTTGCAGGCGCTCACTCAATTGCGCTTGCATCAGCTCAATCTGCGCGATTAAAGTGCTGTGCTGGGCGAGACGATGCTGCTCAAATTCATGCAAAGAAAAACTTAATAACGCTGTTGACGCATCATTCTGCTTGATCTGTTGAGCTAGCATTTGAATTTGTTCCGACAAAATGCCGAGCTGATGTTTAAGCGCTTCTTTTTCAACTTCATCGCGGTGCAGATGACGCGGTAAAAGGAGCATCGCCGATGCTAAAGATAGGCTATAGCCCAGCAAGGGAATCGCCCGTATACGTGATTTGAGGCTATGTCCTTGACCGAAAATACGATTGAGGCGTTGCGCCAAATAGGATTTTTTAAGCTCTGGGGGATTGCGCACTAAATCGCTTTCACTGGGTTTTTGATTGTCCGCCTTGAGCGCGCTCGGAGAGGCTGGGCTGTAGGCTCGAGCGGATTGAAATTGGGTCAGGTTAATCTCTGCAAGAGCTTCGATTTCAGGCTCTGGGATGGGCGTAAGGAAAGCCGCATTTTCAGCGATACGCTGTTGGAGTTGCGCGTCTAGAGGTGGACTTGATTGCTTGGGGTTCATATTTGTCTAGCCAAAAATGGGGGCTGGTATCCAAAATGGGGTCATCATATTCGACCAACATCCCAGAGTATAAACGATACGCATCAATCCCAGATTTCCGATTCAGGTTTGCGTGACTTAGGGAGGGATGGGACTTGAAAAGCCTAAGCCATAGCCCTCAAAACTCGTACAGGGAAAAGACAATGCCTATACAAACTTAAGAATTTCAAGCCTGCCTTCTCCATGTACAATGTGCGCTTATTCGACAGGCTTATTCGAAACTCTTGCGCGAATTTCCATTGAGAAATTTTTGTTTGATATCAAATCACTGCAGCACGCTTTATGCAGTAAGCACCAACTAGTTCCGTATTTACGAAAGGCAAGCATGTTACTTCAACCCGTCATCCTTTCTGGAGGCTCAGGCACACGATTGTGGCCGCTCTCGCGTGAGAAACATCCCAAGCAACTATTATCTTTATTCAATGAAGAAACGATGTTGCAAGCGACTGCCTTACGGGTTAAAGATTTTTCGGGCGCACTGCGTGTGAGCAAAGAATTGATCGTCGTTTGCAATGAAGAATATCGTTTTATCACTGCAGAGCAATTACGTTCCATCGGCTTTCAAGAGCCCACCCTGATCCTCGAACCCTGTGGCCGCAATACAGCGCCCGCAGTCAGTTTGGCCGCCTTATCCGCACTTTCGCATGAAGCCGATAGCGTTCTTTTGATCATGCCCGCTGATCATGTAATCGCCGATAAAGCCGCATTTCAACACGCCATTACGCAAGGTTTGCCGCATGCGATACAAGGTGGCATGGTCACCTTTGGCATTGTGCCTGACCGTCCTGAAACGGGCTATGGCTATATTCGCGTGGGTGCGGCAATTGGCGACACAGAGGTTCTAGCGCTTGAGAGTTTCGTCGAAAAACCTTCCTTAGAAGTGGCGCAAACCTATCTCGCTGATGGTCAGCATGTTTGGAATAGCGGTATTTTTATGATGCGCGCCAGCGTTTGGATGCGCGCCATTCATGCCCTCAATACCGACATGGCACAGGCTTGCGAAGCTGCGATGCGCAACGCGAAATTCGATTGCGATTTTGTACGTGTCCATCCATCTGCATTTGAAGCCTGTCCTAGCGACTCTATCGATTATGCAGTCATGGAGAAATTGGCGAGCCACCCTGAGCTCGGCATCACTGCTTGCGTTGTTCCTTTGATTGCGGGTTGGTCCGATGTCGGTGCTTGGGATGCGGTTTGGCAGGTATCGAGCAAAGACGCTCATGGCAATTCATTACGCGGTGATGTATTGATTGAAGATTCGCGCAATTGCTTAGTCGTATCCGATAGTCGTTTGGTGGCCTGTCTTGGACTAGAAGATGTCATCGTGGTTGAAACACCGGACGCTGTTTTAGTCACGAACAAAGCCAACACCCATCAAATTAAACGCATCATTACGCGCCTCAAAGAAGACAATTATCAACAAACAGACCACCACCGTAAAGTCTATCGCCCTTGGGGTCATTATGACTGCGTTGATGGCGGTGAGCACTTTCAGGTCAAACGCATCGTTGTCAAACCCGGCGGAAGCTTGTCCATGCAAATGCACCAGCACCGCGCAGAACATTGGATTGTAGTCTCAGGCACCGCACGAGTTACCCGGGGCGAAGAAGTATTGACACTCAAAGCCAATCAATCCACTTACATTCCTTTGGGTACGAAACATCGTTTGGAAAATCCTGACACCGTGGATTTAGAAGTCATCGAAGTGCAATCCGGTACCTATTTGGGTGAAGATGATATTGTGCGCTTTGGCGATATTTATGGCCGAGTTGATTCATAAGCCCATCCAAAACCACCACACTGACGTGATGTGGTGAGGGTCATGTTATTTTTGACGAGCCTGTAAATAAATCTTATTTTACGAAACTTATTTTGAAGAATTTTTTGCTTTCGATTTGGCGCTTTCGCCACTTCATGCTGTCCTCCATTAAGGCTGAATTTCGGGGACGTTTTGCGCGTAGCAAATTAGGTGCCTTATGGATGATTTTAAATCCCTTGGCGCAGGCGACCATTTTTGCAATCGTCTTGTCTGAGGTCTTAGCGGCCAAGCTGCCGCATATTGATAACAAATCCGCCTACGCGATTTATTTGATGGCGGGTACCGCAGCTTGGGGTTTGTTCGCTGAAATCCTCAATCGCTGCACCACCGTATTTATCGAATACGGTAACACCCTCAAAAAAATCGCATTCCCACGCTTATGTTTGCCACTGATTGTTGCGGGCAGTGCTTTACTCAATCATTTTTTGCTCTTGCTGGCCATTACAGTCGTCTTTTTTTTCCTCGGACAAACACCCAATGCTGCTTGGCTTTGCCTTCCATTGGGGATGCTACTGATCGCCTTTTTGGCTTTCGGTTTGGGCATCATCTTGGGTCTACTCAATGTGTTCTCCCGCGATGTGGGCCAAGTGATGGGCATCGTGATGCAACTCTGGTTTTGGCTCACGCCGGTGGTGTATACCTTCGATAGTCTGCCAGCGCGTTTTCAATGGATTTTGAAGCTCAATCCTATGACTTTATTCGTCAAA
Organism: Oxalobacteraceae bacterium; assembly: GCA_023259175.1. Taxonomy (GTDB): domain Bacteria; phylum Pseudomonadota; class Gammaproteobacteria; order Burkholderiales; family Burkholderiaceae_D; genus Undibacterium. Next base: position 8,661 of record JAHFQV010000059.1, read on the forward strand.
ATTTATCAGGATGCTTTATTGCGAGGTCTCTTCCCTACCTGGGCCGATTTGCTCACGCCGATGTGCATCGCGTTTGTTTTATTTTTGTTTTCATTTTTTATTTTTCGCCGCGCCAGTGCTGATTTGGTGGATGCACTATGAACGCGAATCAAAATACCGTTTTGCAGGTGCAAGGTGTCAGCAAATCTTACCCCAAGTTTTCAGGCTTACTTGAGCGTCTCTTGTGCTGGGTCGGCCTGCGTGCAGCCCCTGCCAACGCTTATTATGCCAATCACGACATCACATTTAATGTCGTGCGAGGCCAGGCATTGGCCATCATCGGACAAAATGGTGCGGGTAAAAGCACACTTTTAAAAATGATCACCGGCACAGTGAGGCCTAGTCAAGGGCAGATCAATATCGATGGCCGGGTCAGTGCCATGTTGGAATTGGGGCTGGGTTTTAATCCTGAATTTACGGGTCGACAAAACGCAGAGATGGCCGGTGGCTTAATGGGATTGAGCCAAGCACAATTGCTTGCTTTAATGCCTGAGATCGAGGCCTTTGCTGAAATTGCTCATTTTTTCGATCAACCTTTACGCATCTACTCCAGCGGTATGCAAGCGCGCCTGGCCTTCGCAGTCGCAACTGCGGTGCGCCCCGATATTTTGATCGTAGATGAAATATTGTCGGTAGGTGATAGCTATTTTCAGCACCGCAGCTTTGAACGCATCAAGCAATTTAAGGAACAAGGTACCTCCATCATTTTGGTCACCCACGGCATGAGCGATGTGCGCTCTTTGTGCGACCAAGTTATTCTTTTGGATCAAGGCAAGATCATCAAACAAGGTGCGCCCGATGAGGTGGTGGATTTTTATAATGCCTTAATCGCGCAAAAAGAAAATAGTCAGCACAAGATCGAACAAAAGCGTGGCGAACAAGGCTGGCTGCAAACCCGCTCGGGCAGTGGCGCAGCGCTGGTTAAAAAAATTAGCTTGATCGACCCGACTTCACAAGCCCAAGTCAATGCCGCGCAAGTGAATCAAGCGCTAGAAATTGTTTGCGATATCGAGATCAAAGAAGCCATCGATGAATTAGTCCTAGGCATCATGCTACGCGACAAACAAGGCCATGTAATTTGGGGCAGTAATACCTGGCACAGCAAACGCGTGCAAACGAATTTACAAGCTGGCGAACGCCTCCGATTTCGCTTGCCATTTACCTGTCGATTGGGTCCGGGTTCCTATTCTGTCACGACCGCTCTCACACGGGGCGCTTCGCATCTCGATCAAAATTTCGAGTGGTCAGATAATCTCTTGGTATTTGATGTGATCAATGTCGACCAAACTATTTTCATCGGCAGCAATGCGCTTGATGCGGCATTTTTCGTCGAAAAATTTTCTGCGGAAAATCTAAGCGATTAAATTAATCGCCGATACAGTCCTGATACAGCGCATGATAACTCTGCGCCATTTTACCCGCCGTAAATAGCGTCGCATAACGCTGCGCGGCGGCTTGCCCCATACGCTCGGCCAGCTCGGGGTGATCAAACAAATATTGCATCGCTTGCCGGAACGCAGGTGGGTCGCTGGCGGGAACAACAAGGCCGGTTTCTTGATCGATATTCACATAGGAAGTACCGGTACCGATTTCGCAGGAAATCATGGGTTTGCCATACATGGCCGCTTCCAGCAGCGTGATGCCAAAGGCCTCGGACCGCAAATGAGAAGGAAAAACCAGTGCGTAACACAACTGCAAAAGCGCCACTTTATCTTCTTCCGGCAATGCCCCCACAAAATGTACATGCTGCAAACCCAAACGCTGCGCCTGCTGTTTTAATTCCGTCTCGACCGGACCATTCCCTAAAATCACCACGGGAATAGAGGTTCCGGCGATGGCATCCAAGAGTACGTGTAGGCCTTTGTAATAACGCAGCACGCCCACGAACAAAAAGAATTTGTGCCCAAACCGAGCACGCCATTTTGTCAGCGTTTCTTCGGACGGATCGGGATAAATATCGCGTTCCAAACCATAGGTGATGATTTCCGTCTTATCGCGAAACTGCGCCAAAGTCGGGCTGGTTGCTAAATAATTCGGCGATGTCGCGACGATGCGATCGACCTTATTGAGGAAACGATGCATCACAGGTTGATACAGCTTGAGCAAATATTTTTGTCGGACAATATCCGAATGGTAAGTAACTACACTAGGGGTTTTTATGCCGCACGCAAAGTGGGCAATATCCATAAACGGCCAAGGGAAATGGTAATGAATCAAGTCAGCCTTGGCAGCGAGTTGTTTGAAACGAGCGAATGCAGACCAGGAAATACCGGTCGAGGCAATTTCGATATTCAGTGGAACCCGATGCACGACATGGCCTTCAAACTCCAACTCTAAATTGGCTTTATCACGCGTCAAAGTCAAGACTTCCGCGTCCACACCTAAGCGCGAACAGCCTTCAACCATCTGCCGTATCACTTGCTCGACCCCGCCGAAACTATCGGGATAATAGGTACGATAAAAATGCAGCACTTTCATGAGTGAAGATCTCCCCATGCTTTACGCTGCGTTTGCGCCATTTGGTAAGCCTGAACGGTTTGCGCCACACAAGCATGCCAAGTCAATTCTTGCGCACGTTGCAGACCTCGAACAATCGCTTGTTCACGCCACACCTCATCCTGCAAACCGCGCTCCAATGCTTGTGCGATGTCAGCTACATCCAAAGGCTGCACCAACAAAGCAGCACCCGCCGCGACTTCAGGCATGGAAGAACAATCAGAGGTCAACACCGGAACACCGCTGGCCATTGCTTCGGCAATCGGCAAGCCAAAACCTTCGTAGTGTGAAGGATAGGTAAATAATCGACAGCCCGCGTAAAGATAAGGCAAATCATGCTGCGCCACATAATCCAAATAATGTAGCCAGCCTTCCGCTTCCGCTCGCGCAATTGCTGCATGAATCGCTTGGCTATTCCAGCCTTGCGCACCAACCAAAACCAAGGGCCAGTGTGCGCGCACAGAAACCGGTAAGGAGCGATATGCCTCGATTAAATTCAATATGTTTTTGCGAGGCTCAATAGTCGAGACGAATAAACTATAGCCGCCGACCTGCAATCCGTAGTGCCGCAGCACTGGCAGCAAGGTGGCTGCATCGCGAGGACGAAACTGCGCATCAACGCCGAGCGGCACTGCGCAGATTCTTCCAGCATCCAGATTAAATTCGCTTTGTAATTCCAATTTCGTGGCTTCAGAATCAGTTAAGACCACACTGGCGCGAGCAAGTGCCAGCGGCAACATGGCACGCATGCGGTCAATTCTCGTTTGCGGATGCCAGCTCGGATTCCGGAAAGTCGATAGATCATGGATTGTAACAACACTGGGCAAATCCGTCTTGGGCAAAAAGAAGTTGGGCCCATGAAAAATCCCATTTTTCAATGAGCGCAAGCGATAGGCTGTCAACAAGGGTTGACAATGCGTATATGCTTTTGAAATAAATGGCAGCTGTGCGAGCCCTTGTCGCCAAGGGCTAGGCTTGGTATATGACGCTGATTGATGCGGCTCACGATGCTCGTCGGTACTCGCCGCGATCGGTAAAACGCGAGCGGGATCGCGCCAAAATCCATCCGAGATCAAGCGCAGATGGTCGATTTCAGGCGCATTCGGAAGGCGCGTTGCCAGCTCCCACACATAACGCCCAATGCCAGCCAAAGGAGGACGCAATGCCTCGACCGACAAAACTACATTCACCCAATAACCTCGGCCAATTCCTGTGCTCGCAGCGTCTTTTGTAAGACGCGCGAATCAGTTACTGCCGCCTGCATTCCTAACATCCACGCTAAGGTTTCACGCAAAGGAATCTGCGGCAAAGTCCCTATGCTGTGCTGCAACTTACTTGGATCGCCTTTGAGTATATGAATTTCGTTGGGGCGTACAAAGGCCGGATTGACCCGCACTTGCATCATATGGGAACTAATTTCTTCCACCATCGTGATCACTTCACGCAAAGTATGCGCATGTCCCGAACAAATATTAAATGTTTGACCGCGAGGCGCTTTGCGCAATAAGGCACTATAGGCTTTCACGACCGTGCGCACATCGGAAAAATCGCGTGCCACGTCCAGATTGCCCAACTCTATCGTGGGCGCAAACCGCCGTGCATGCGCGATGATTTTCGGGATCAAGAAATTGTCGCTTTGCCCTACACCGGTATAGTTAAATGGTCGAGTGATGAACAGCGGAAGTTGATCCATCCATCCATGTGCCAATGTTTCCATCGCCAGTTTGCTCTTTGCATAGTCATTACTGGGCTGAGCGCACTGGGTTTCGCTAAGGCTTTCGACTTCGACATTGCCGTAAATATTAGCGCTACTGGCTAACAACACCGAGCGCGGTGGGTAGGCCAAACTGGCCAAACCCCGCAGCAAATTTTCAGTGCCATCTACATTGATGCGATACATCGCGCCAAGGTCGGCATGCGGCACAAAACTAATCGCCGCCAAATGAGCCACCACATCGGGCTCAATTTCCCGCACCAGATTTTGCACCGCATTGAAATCACAGAGGTCGAGATAGGTGATATTTTTGCCCAAGCGTTCATTCCCGAACGCGGTGCCAAATATCTCATAGCCGCAACTTTCCAGTTCTCGCGCCAAATACTCGCCCGTAAAGCCGCGCAGCCCCGTAATCAAAGCGCGCGGACGCGCATGTTTAGAATGAATTGCCATTCGTATTTCGTTGAATATCAGCCTGTACCATCATCTGGCAAAGCTGTTCCAAAGTTGTCTTAGGCTCCCATCCCAACACATCTTTCGCTTTTTGAGGGTTCCCGATGAGCAGTTCCACTTCTGCGGGACGATAAAATTTCGGATTTACTTTGACTAAAATACGATTGGTGGCACTACAACGTGCAATTTCCTGTTCGGCCGCGCCTTCCCATTTCAAGCCAATATCGGCGGCCTTAAATGCCATCGTCACAAAGTCACGCACGGTTTCGGTGCGATTGGTCGCGAGCACAAAGGTATCAGGCTCATCGACTTGCAGCATACGCCACATGCCTTCGACGTATTCCTTGGCATAACCCCAATCGCGCTTAGCATCCATATTGCCAAGTTCTAAGCAATCGAGTTTTCCCAAAGTGATTTTTGCAACCGAATCGGTAATCTTACGCGTCACGAACTCGCGACCACGCAGCGGCGATTCGTGATTAAACAAGATACCACTGCAAGCAAAAATATTATAAGACTCGCGGTAATTGATGGTCATCCAATGCGCGTATAACTTGGCTACGCCATAAGGACTGCGCGGATAAAAAGGGGTGGACTCAACTTGCGGCACGGCCTGAACTTTACCGAACATTTCTGAAGTGGATGCCTGATAAAAACGAATTTTTGGATTCACCACACGTATCGCTTCAAGCAAATTCAGCGCGCCTAAACCTGTAATTTCTGTGGTGGTCACGGGCTGTTCGAATGAAACGCCGACAAAGCTTTGCGCCGCGAGATTATAAACTTCGCTCACTTCAGTCGATTTAATCAAACGCACGCTTGAGGACAAATCAGTTAAATCGTATTCAACCAAGTGGAGTTCTGGATGCTTATCGATACCCAACTCTTCTATGCGCCAAAAATTCACCGAGCTGGTGCGGCGGTAAGTACCATAGACGGTATAACCCTTCTCAAGCAACAACTCTGCGAGATAGGCACCATCTTGTCCGGTAATCCCAGTGACCAATGCTTTTTTATTCATTCAACAACCTTTCGCCTTAGCGAATTTTACAAATCAAAACAAACAGCATTTGCCATGCCGCATATTTTCACGTTCGAAGCCCAAGTACTGTGACGAATATCACAAACGCGCAGTATACCTGCTCTAAGCGAGCAACGACATAGATTTTTGTCATCTAATTGTAGCGCTTTGACAGACTTCATTCGCTATTTGCAATAAGACCATGACAGATCGAGACACTTTAGAACTTAAGCTGCGCAGGCACCATAACGATCACGATAAGCCGCTACAGCTGCCGCATGGCTTGCCAACGCGCTGGAGTGATCGGCCGTGGACAAGCACTCAAACAAATCGTTTAAATTCGCAATCGCAATCACTGGCATTTGGTATTGCTGAGTGATTTCCTGCACCGCCGACAACGCAGACAGTGCGCCGTCTGCACCGGCTCTTTCCATCCGGTCCAAGGCAATCAAAACCGCTGCCGGTGTCGCTCCCGCTGCACGAATCAAGTCCACCGACTCGCGCACCGAAGTTCCTGCGGAAATCACATCGTCGACAATCACGATCCGACCTGCCAGCTTAGCGCCAACGATGGTGCCACCTTCGCCATGATCTTTCGCTTCTTTACGATTGTAAGCAAACGAAGTATTACGCCCCTTACTGGCCAACGCAACGGCGGTTGCCGATGCCAAGGTAATGCCTTTGTAAGCAGGGCCAAACAGCATATCGAATGCAACCCCAGAATCAAGTAAAGTCTGCGCATAAAAATGCGCGACCTGACCTAAATTAGCGCCATCATTAAACAAACCCGCATTAAAAAAATACGGCGAATTGCGTCCCGCTTTGGTGACAAATTCACCGAAACGTATCACGCCTGCATCGACGGCGAAGCGTATAAATTCCTGTTTGATTGCTTGCATTTCTCTTCCTCTTCCTCTTCTCATTTCTAATTCATTGTGAACTGATACTCTCGGGTGACCAATTGCGTTGGTAATGTACCCCCCAACTCGCTAACAATTCCACCCGACTCACTGACAATGCTTCTAAGTCACCCCATTCAAGCAATTCATCACCCGCACGCCAACTGCATGTTTCTTCCGCGCCCAAGTCGCCGATTAAGCCGAAATGCTGCTTTGCCCAAGTACGCGCCGTCTGCCAGCCAGTTTCGCACCGGATGAGCAACTCATGCCGATGATTTTGGCGCGTAACTTGCGACAAGTACTGCTGTAGCGCTTGCCTATCTTCGTCAAGAAATAAGCGCCCTGCGCAGGCAAAAGCACTGACATCAATCCAAGTGCGAGGCGGTTCAATACAACGCGCATTTTGACTCAAATGCTCGGCTAATTGAGGCCAGTCTGTCTGTGCGGGATCACGCACTTCAACTTGCGCAAGACTCCGTAAGCTTTGATGCAAACGCGCGTTCGGAAGCTCGTTATAAAACGATTCAATTGCTTGAAAATATTCTGCCGCAATTTTTTGTGGCGCATGTTCCGCAATAACGTGCGCGCGGGCGCGCTCGGCAAAATTACGTCTTAGCTCGGGTGTTTGATATAAATGTTCGATCGCCAACTGCAAATCCTGTTGCGAGAAATTGTCTTCTAAGCGCCACGCCAAATCATCGGCTATTTCAGCCATCGAAGCGTTTTTATTGATGATGAGCGGCAGGCTATGTGCCATGCAATCAATCACTGTGCCTGAGGTTTCACCACGCGAGCCGGTGCGCAATTGCACCGCCAAATCAGCCGCTTGCAAATAATTCCTGAAGCGCTCTTGATCAACATATCCAGTCACTCGACAATTCGATTTGAGCAATGCGCTCAATTCACGGCCATATTGCGATTCTTCTTGCCCCCCCACGAATACGAGCTGGCAATGCGTTTGTTTTGATAAATTTGAAGCCAACCAAGCTTGTATCAGCTCTTTGTTTCGCTTAGTTGGACCGAGTACGCCAAAGGCACACACTAAAAAATCCTCTTGTGCAATACCCAATTGCTGGCGCGCCGCGCGCCGCATTTGATTACGCGTATTCTCCGAGCTCATGCCAATTGGCATTTGACGCAAATGCGGAATTTTCTTCCATTCACTCGCTCGCTCTTCGCCCAAGTAATGCGCAGCTAAATCTTTGGAATATTGTGAATGTACGATCACCCCATCGGCTTGCCTGGCCAATTTCAAACTACAAGGGTATTCTTGAATCAAGCTTGCATGTTGCTCGACACGCTTTTGCCTAAACAAGGGCGAGTAGCCATGTGAGCGATACAAAGCGCGGGTCCAAATATGCGGCATCAGGCCATTCATATCCAAATAAGCGAGCGAATCACTCAGAAAAAAATCGTGCAGCACCAAGCTACCGCGAAAACGTTCAAACAAGGGAAACATGTAGGCATGTGCAGGTGAATTGCCCATGTGATAAAGAATTCGATCAAAACGATAGGCATGTTCGTGCATCCATGCGGCCGACCGGATTACAAATTGCGCCGACAATGCTGCATCTTCCACGCTGGCCTGATCAACGATCAAAGTAATGTCATAAAACTGGGCTAAAGCCGGAATTAATTCTGCGCTGTAATCCGCAATACCGGAAGCCGCATTGGGTAAAGGCGAACAATACGCCAAGCGCGGCTTACGTTCGGCGACAGGAACAGAATGAGGTGCTAGCGCTTGCCTACGCGCATACTGCTGTTCAAACGCAGCAATTGCTTTCTTTGCTGAGCTATCCCAAGAAAATTGTTTTGCCTGACGAAGTCCATGTTCCCGCAATCTCTGCGCGAAATGAACATCGTTGAGGACCTCAAACATTTTCCCCGTAATCGACTGCTGCTGATGCGGATCAAATAAAGCATCGGCACACCCGACCACTTCAGGCAAGCTACTACAATTAGCTGCGATCACGGGTGCACCGCAGGCCATCGCTTCAAGTGCGGGCAATCCAAAGCCTTCATGCCAGGAAGGGAAAACAAAAAGTTGGCAGGCTTGGTAAAGTAAGGGCAAATCCTCGTCCGGTACAAACCCCGTTAAAATCAAATCCTGCGCAGTAAGCCCATGTTGTCGGCCTAAAGTTTGTAAGCGTTCACGCTCACTACTTTGCACACTACACACAATGGCCAATTGCAAGCGCTGGCGCATTGCTTTCGGCAGATCAGCAAATGCGCGTATCAGCCCATCAATATTTTTTCGCAGGTCAATTCCGCCGGTATACATCACATAAGGTTTATGCAAACCATAGCGTTGCCGCATCGCGCTAAAAGCTGGCGTATCAAGATGGGTACAAGCTTGGAAATGCGCATCGACGGCCGAAGAAATATTAACCACACGCTCAGAATCTAAACGCAGATATTCTATGCCCTCTTGCCGACTCGCTTCGGAAATGGCCAACAACAAATCTGCACGGGCAATGCTCTGCAATTTTCGATAATACCAATGACGCTGGCGCGCATCGACCAAGTATTTTTTTTCGTGCACCAAAGGGATCAAATCGTAAAGCGTCACTGCGGTCGGCAAATGCATCCCATTCATACCGATGCTGGTAACGGCGTCATCCCCCGATCCTTCAAATAAGCTAGTAACATGCACCATATCCGGCCGCAAGTTCGCTAGCATCTGTTCACGCGCAATTTCGGCGCTACGGCAGCGCCAATAATTGGCATCAAAATTCTCTGCCACTGGCCCTGGCGCACCCCAAGTATGAATTTGCCGCGCTGGTAAATACTGCGCTAAAGTCTCACGCAAAGGCACTATCGTTTCAGGAAAAAAACGACTCAATAAAATGTGCACTTCATGAGAACCTGCATTGGCCAACATCGCTTTCAGTAAAGCGATCGAGTAACGCCCGATGCCGCGATGTCGGCTTCCAGTACTCTGGCAGGCTTGTAAATCGATAAGCAGCCGCATGGGTTAGCAAACACGCCGACGATAATCTTGAAGCGCTTGCAAAATACGCAGCGCCTCCGGATTGAGATGAGGCGTCTCATCGATTTGTATCGAGCTAACGACCAAGGGTGGGGCTTGAAGCAACTCGACCGTGCTATTCGCCGCTTGCATTTGCGCGCGACGCACCGTCCACTTCAATCGCTGTCTAAGCTTAGGGGAAAATCCCAAGATGCGTTCGCCAAAAGCCTTAAGGCGAGGATAACGCGCCGCCTGCATTAGAATTAAAACCAAAACTGTTTTAGAACTTGTCATTGGATGAGCGAGTCCGCCTTTCAAACTTCTCAACACGCGCACAAAAAAACGCAAAGGCGCAGTCAGCCGCCATGAGCTGCTGGCATAAACAGCGTCAAGTTGAATGCGTAATTGTTCTTCGCTCATAGCACAGATCTTAGTTCCAGAAGAGGCATAGTATAAACCATTGCTACAGCCTTGAAACACAAGCATTCTGGTATGCTTACAAATCCCATCGCAAATAGACTTTCTACAACAATGACCACCAAAATCATCTCCGCCAATCTCAATGGCATCCGTTCCGCTGCAAAAAAAGGTTTTTTTGAATGGATGCAAAAGGAAATGCCTGATTTCGTTTGCGTGCAAGAGCTCAAGGCGCAAGCACCTGATATGAGTGAGGATTTCTTACAACCACCCGGCTATCATGGGCATTTCCATTACGCTGAAAAAAAAGGCTATTCCGGCGCTGGGGTGTACAGCAAGCAAAAACCAGATGCCGTTCATATCGGTTTTGGGAGTGTCGAATTTGATGCTGAAGGTCGCTATGTACGCTGTGATTTTGGAAATTTATCCATCATCTCGGTTTATTGCCCTTCCGGCTCTTCATCACCCGAACGGCAGGAAGCCAAATTTCGCTTCATGAAGGAATTTCGTCCTCACTTAGCCCAATTAATCAGCACTGGACGCGAATTGGTGATCTGTGGCGATTGGAATATCGCGCATCGAGAAATTGATCTTAAAAATTGGAAGAGCAATCAAAAAAATTCTGGCTTTCTGCCAGAAGAACGTGCTTGGATGGGTGCTTTATTTGATGAATTGGGTTGGGTCGATGTCTATCGCCGCCTGCACCCCGACACCACCGGCGATGCCTATACATGGTGGAGCAATCGCGGACAAGCTTGGGCCAATAATGTCGGTTGGCGGATTGACTACCACGTCGCCACGCCGGGCATCGCTCAGCGCGCAATGGCTGCATCCATCTACAAAGAGCAGCGCTTTAGCGATCATGCGCCGCTGACGATGGTATATGGGAATTTGTAAGTTTGTGCAATTGAACCGAAATTTTCACTGCACTACTTCAAGACCTTTGACATTACTCCGATAGGGTTCAAGGACACCGTTTTCCCAGCCCTTCGCTTTGGCGTATAAAGGCAGAACCTCAGGAAAATGTTTGCGAATTTCCGCAATTCTGTCTGCACCCGCCGGATGGGTCGAGAGCCATTTTGGCGGGGATTTTTTATTGATCATGCCCATTTTTTGCCAGAGCGCGACCCCCGCACGCGGATCAAAACCGGCGCGTGCGGCAATATCCAAACCAACGATGTCGGCCTCAGTTTCGTCTTCACGCGAGAAATTAAGCATCGCCAAATTCGCGCCCACACCGCCCAAACCCGCCACCGTGCGGCCATCATAACCTTTGTACTCGGCAAAAAGCGCAGCACCTTTGACCAGCAAATTAGCCGCCAAAGATTTACCTGCGCGCTCAGCACCATGCTCGCGCAAAGCATGGGCGATCTCATGCCCCATGACAATCGCCACTTCATCATCGGTCAATTTTAAACTATCGAGAATACCGGTATAAAACGCGATTTTCCCACCTGGCATACAGTAAGCATTGATCTGCGATGAAGACAAAAGATTGACCTGCCATTGCCATTCACGCGCTCTATCATTCCACGGCAAGGCAAAAGGAATTAATTTTTTTGCGATGGCGCGCAGACGTATCACTTGTGGATGATTGTCCGGTGCCAAAGCGTGCTTTTGCTGCGCATCGCGCAGGGTCTGCACATACTGCTGTGCAGCTTGCCCTTCGAGCGCGCCACTGGGAATGAGCTTACGCATCATCGACATTTGACCGACATGCACACCGTCTTGCGGTGCATGCGCTTGCGCCAGCACTTGCGCTGCGCCTCCGCACACCCAGATCAAGCCTACTATCCATCTCATGTGTTGTCTCATGTGTTGCCTCATGTGTTGCCTCATTTTCTGTCTCATTCGCTGCCTCAATTCTTCTGCACGTCGTCTTCATTCCAGGGCGCGACTTTGAACAATAAGAACATGCCGGGAAGTGCAAGCACAAAGCAGATCAAGAAAAAATTAAACCAGCCGGTCGCTGCAACGATGTAACCAATAAACGTGGTCACAAAGGTACGCGGTATAGCAGCAAAACTTGAGAACAAGGCATATTGGGTCGCGGTGTAACGCGGATCGGTACTGCGCGCAATAAAGGCGACAAAGGCCGCCGTGCCGAGTCCCACACTAAATGCCTCAGTCGCCAAAACGATGCCCAGCACAACTGGGTCAGGCCCGACCTTGGCCAACCACGCAAAACCTAAAATACTCAAGGCTTGGGGTATTCCAAAAATCCATAAAGCGCGATTGATGCCGAGCTTAATCATCCACACACCACCCACGATCCCGCCGGCGATGCTACCCCAAAATAAAGTGACTTTCGCAATCGCACCAATCTGAAATAGTGTGAAGCCCGTGTCAATAAAAAATTTAGTCGCCAATGTCCCCGCCATAGCATCGCCCAAACGATACAGAAAGACAAAAGCCAATATCCAGCCCGCCTGTCGCCATCCAGCACGCGAAATAAATTCCCGAAAGGGCAATACAACAGCTTGATGAAGTGTTTTGGGAGTGCCCCCCGATTGCGCTGGTTCTTTTACACACAACACACACACAAAGCAGGGAATCATGAAGAATGCGGTAATCCAAAACACCCAATGCCAAGAGAACGAACCCGCCAGCATCAACGCTAAAGATCCAGGTACTAAGCCCGCCACTTTGTACGCATTCACTTTGACAGCCGCGCCTAGCCCTTGTTCATTATCAGCGAGGATTTCACGTGTATATGCATCAATCCCGATATCCTGTGTCGCCGAAAATATGGACAAGGCGGTTGCAAGTAAAATAACCCACTTGAAATCACGCTGAGGATCGAGCAAGCCCATGGTGCCGATACACAAAAACAATCCGATTTGTGTCAATCCCATCCATGATCGTCTACGCCCTAAACCGAAAAAGCCGAAGCGATCCATTAAAGGCGCCCAGAGAAATTTCCAAGAAAATGGCATCATTACCCAATAGAATAAGCCCAAGGCTTTAAGATCAATTGAGGACTTCGTGAGCCAGGCCTGCATCAAATTAATCAAGAAGAAATAAGGCATACCCGAACTAAAGCCGAGTATCACCAAGATCAACATGCGACGATTGAAATAACTGCGCCAATCGCTTGCGTCTAGCGATG
>JAHFQV010000060.1 GCA_023259175.1 Oxalobacteraceae bacterium
TTTTTCTCCAACCGCGAAATGCTTTTCTCCATGAATTAACCGTCACGCGTGGGCACGATGAGGCTGTGCCCACCCTACCTTCGTCTTTGTATAATTGTATTTGGTGCTGTGAAAATGCTATTCTTGCTTTTTCATTGGGAGGGCTTCATGTCGCGTTATCGCCGTGCTGTTACCGCTGGTGGTACATATTTTTTTACGGTCGTTACTTATCGTCGCCAAACTTTTTTGTGTGACGACATGGTTCGCACCGCATTGCGGAACGCGATTGAATCGGTACGCATGACACGTCCTTTTATCATTGATGCTTGGGTATTATTGCCGGATCATTTGCATTGCATCTGGACTTTGCCCGAGGGAGATGCCGATTTTTCTACGCGTTGGATGATGATCAAGCGTAAGGTTTCTGTGATCTGCAAAAATCACTATGTACGCGCAGACTTGCTTAGTCCCTCAAAGCAAAAGCATAGAGAATCGACCTTATGGCAACGAAGATTTTGGGAGCACCAAATTCGCGACGAAGTCGATTACGCTCGCCACATGGATTATCTACATTTCAATCCGGTTAAACATCAGCTCGTCGAGCAAGTGGGTGACTGGCCGCACTCCAGCTTTCATCGTATGGTACGCAGCGGTGTATATCCACATGATTGGTGCTTGTAGGGAGGGCACGTTTTTGTGCCCACGCGGTGCTCGGGAAAATTCTTATCCGTGAAAATATCTTCTTTTGTCATTTGATGTTCACGCGTGGGCACGGTGAGGCTGTGCCCACCCTACGTTCGTCTTCGTATGATTGGTTTCGGTGCTCAAGCCGTGTAGGGTGGGCACGTTTTTTGTGCCCACGCGGTGCTCGCACTTTTCTCCTACCGCAAAAATGCTTTTCTCCATGATTTAACCGTCACGCGTGGGCACGGTGAGGCGGTGCCCACCCTACTTTAGGTGAAGGGTCTAGTCCAAATCCCCTCTAAGTATTTTATTTCCCTATCGTTGCGCATATAATGTATACAAGCACTTACAGAGGAGCAGTTGATGACTACCACCTCTTCTATACTGACGATTCAGGTTCCGAATGAAATGAAATTGCAGTTAGAGCAATTGTCCACCGCGACCAGTCGCAGTAAATCATTTTTAGCACAGGAAGCGCTAAGGCTCTATGTTGATCTGCAATCTTGGCAAATAGCACAAACCGTTCAAGCAATCAGTGAAGCAGATGCGGGCGATTTTGCCTCTCAAGATGAAGTCGATGCCGCCATCCATAAATGGGTGAAGCGTACAGATTAAGTGGTTGCGCCAAGCCTTAAGCAATCTCGATCAAGAAGCGGAATACCTCGCCCAAGATAGCCCCAAAATCGCACGAGAATTTGTGCTGCACTTACAAAACAGCGTACAGCTTCTCGCTGAGTATCCAAATGCAGGACGTCCTGGTCGTATTCCCGGAACACGCGAACTAGTCATTGATCGTTTTCCCAATATCATCCCCTATCGCGTAAAAAATCAGACTATCGAATTGTTACGGGTGTTCCACACCGCTAGAAAATGGTCTGAGAAAAAGTCGTAAGGCATATTACGCCGTATGATGGTTGGAAGTTTGTCAGCCGTGTGTGGGCTGGACACGTTTTTTGTGTCCACGCGGTGCTCGAATTTTTCTCCAACCGCGAAAATGCTTTTCTCCATGATTTGATCGTCACGCGTGGGCACGGTGAGGCTGTGCCCACCCTACATTCGTCCGTCGAAATCATGGTGTGTGATGCTCACGGTGGCTATTGGTGACGATTGGTTTGCACTTCCTTATTTCTTACGATCGTCGGACTACCATCCAAGGGCTCAACGGAATACTCCTCGCTTTTTGCAGTTCAGTTCCCGTTTTTTTCTCCCTGTCTTATTCGCCTCTCCCTTTTCAATATTACGATCTACCATGAGCGTTTATCGATGTCTTTGTAAATGAAAGAAAAATATGGAAGCGAACGCATCAATTTTTCAGCCCACACAAAAAGTAGGCGCAGATCGGCTTTTGCAATGGAGCGCAAAGACATGGTTAAGTATTGCAATACTCGGGCAACTTATTTTTGCGATTTACGTGATGGCTTATTATGGTGGGGCTGTGATACGCGGTGATATGGATGCGTGGAACCAGGTCTTTCCGCGCGGCTATATCGCTGGTGACTGGCGCGGGAATTTGTGGGTGGTGCTGCATATTGGCGTGGCGTTCTTGATCAGTTTGAGCGGCTTACTCCAACTCATCCCCAACATCCGAGCGAAGGCACCGCGCTTTCATCGTTGGAATGGCCGACTTTTTATTGCCGCCGTTCTTTCCGCCAGCACTTCGGGCTTGGCAATGCTGTTAGATCGTGGCGCGGTCGGGGGATTAATTCAGCATATTGGCTTATCCTTGGATGCAATGCTCATCATCGTATTTGCCTTACTAAGCTTACGCTACGCCTTAGCGCGTGACTTTCTACGTCATCGCCGCTGGGCCATGCGCTTGGTCATGGTGGTATCAGGTGTCTGGTTCTTTCGCATTGGGCTGATGTTGTGGATTATTCTCAATCAGGGCCCTGCGGGCTTCAATCCTAAGACATTTGAGGGGCCATTTCTCTATTTTCTTTCCTTCGCCAATTATTTAATTCCTTTGGCTGTACTGGAAATTTATTTGTATGCAAAAGCCAGCAATTCCACCTTTGCTAAGGCCAGCATGGGCATTGGGCTCATGATACTCAATGTAGCAATGTTAGCGGGAATCGCGGCGGCGACCATGTTCATGTGGCTGCCACGCTTGTAACTCGGCTACCTTCTCGTTCGGTAGGGTGGGCACGTTTTTTGTGCCCACGCGGTGCTCGAATTTTTCTTCAACCGCGAAAATACCTTCTTCCATGATTTAACCGTCACGCGTGGGCACGATGAGGCTGTGCCCGCCCTACGTTCGTCTTCGTATGATTGGTTTCGGTGCTCACGCTGCTTTTTTATCCCTATTTTCGTCCGTGGAACCGTGGCCTTGTAGGGTGGGCACGTTTTTTGTGCCCACGCGGTGCTTGGGAAAATTCTTATCTGTGAAAATATCTTCTTGCGTCATTTGATGTTTACGCGTGGGCACGGTGAGGCTGTGCCCACCCTACGTTCTTCTTCGTATGATTAATTTCGGTGCTCACGCTGCTTTTTTATCGCTATTTTCGTGCCGAGTGAAGCTTGGCCGTGTGCGGTGGCCTGTCATTTGTGCAGCGTAGCATTAAAGCTCATGGTGCAAACGGTTTGTCCGGCGTATAGTTGCCGAGCACACGCGGGGCGCAAACCTTTTTTCTATGCGTGTGAAACCGAGATTTTCATTCGCTCAATCCAAACAAAAACAAGGAGAAAAAATATGGCTATAACTCAATTGTGGCTACCTATCATTGCTGCGGCAGTTTTCGTGTTTATCGCCAGCAGCTTGGTTCATATGGTTTTTAAATGGCACCAGCCTGATTACAAAGCTTTAAAGAACGAAGAGGATGTAAGAAAAACGCTCAGCGCGGGCGAACTTACGCCGGGCATCTACGTTACACCGTATTGTGGTGATATGAAGGATATGGGTAGCGAAAAAGTACAGCAACAATACCGCGACGGTCCTGTGGCTTTTATTACGGTGATTGCGCCTGGCGTGCCTAAAATGGGCAAGTCTTTAGGTCAGTGGTTTTTGCTCAATTTGGCCATCGCAACGCTCGGTGCATTGTTAGCTTTGCAGGCATTCGGGGTCACGGCCAATCCACGTCAAGCGGCGCATTTGGTCGGGATTTTTACAATGATTGCCTATGGTTGCGGTAGCATACAAGATTCGATATGGATGGGCAGAACTTGGAGCTCCACCCTGAAATATTTGCTTGATGCGTTTATTTATGGCGCGGTCAGTGCGCTCAGTTTTAACTTCCTCTGGCCTTGATTCTTTGTTCGCAATGGAAAGCGTAAAGTGCGGGAACCCTCGCCACTTTACGCTTTCAGCTTTGACTTCGAAGTTTCAGAACAGTATGAGGTGATAATATGCTTAAGCTCTATTTTTCTCCCGGCACAGCCTGCCTCGCCCCTCATTTTCTGCTGGAAGAACTAGGCGCGCCCTATGAATTAGTTTTGGTGGATACCGCCCGACAGGAGCACCAACAAGTAGCCTATCTCAAGCTCAATCCAAACGGAAAAATCCCTTTATTGATTGCGGATGATTTGCTGTTAACCGAAAGTGCTGCGATTTGTTTTTACCTCGCAGATCGCTACGATAGCAAAGGTCTGCTGCCTCCTTTCAAGAGTAAAGAGCGTGCACAAGCGACGAAGTGGATGATGTATTTAACGAATACTTTACAGGCCGAGCTACTCAGCTATTTTTACCCAGATCGCCTCACGCACACAGCCGATGCGCAAGCGCAGGTCAAAGCCAAAGCCGAGGAACGGGTGGCACAAATGCTAGTATTTATTGATGCCAGTTTGGCGCAATCGGGAGGCGATTTTTTATTGGGGAATCAGCTCAGCATTGCCGACTTATTTTTGTTCATGCTCTGCCGTTGGACGCGCCATATGCAAAAGCCTGCCCGCACTTATCCCCAGCTCGGGCCATTTTTAGAGCGTATGTTTGCGCGTCCCTCCATCGTTAAAGCATTTGAGATGGAAGGCATCGTCGCGCCCTACTATTAAGAAGCGCGCTTTTCCGTGAAGCCGCGCACTCGTCATTAGAGTGCGCCGAGAAATGCCACTAAGTCAGTAATTTCCTGCCCAGTCAATTGCATAGAAAAGGTTCTGTCGTAATGACTCACAACATCAAATATCGACTCAGCAGAACCGTCATGAAAGTAAGGTGGGCGGGCAGATAATCCGCGCAAACTAGGGACTTTAAAGCGACCGATATCTTCCCAACGTCCACTCGTCATGGCGACCCCGGGGTCTAGGGTTTTAAGTAGCATACCGGTCTTCTTGTTACGCAACGTAAAGAGCACTTGGTCCGGCGTTCTGAGCGCGGGTATCGTCGTAAAAATATTGGCTGCAAACGGTGTACTGGCGCTGCCCACTTGGGGCGTATTATGGCAGGCTGAACAGGTTACGCGGTTGCTTGGAATTTTAAGATCATTCAATACCGTGCCATCATTGAGCGGATTAAAAGTGCGGGTATTAAAGAGCTGTTCACCACGGGCGATGGCGCGGCGTTTTGCATCGACTTGTGGATTTGGATTGCCGCTGGCATTGAGCCACGCAGAAAAATTTTGCATCACGTTTGGGTTGAACGCAGCACCCGTTTTGATATTTCCGAAATTAAGGTCATTGATCCCGAAATAGTAAGTTGTGTTGATTAGAAAATTGGGCCCGCCTCGCGCTCCGGCCACGTCAAGAAATCGGGCTTCACGATCAAAAATTTGCGTCGAGATTAGGGACTTTTCAAATTTCAAAACCGCTGCTTGCTCTTCTTGACTTAAGCCCTGTGCGGCTTGCGCATGCCCCAAGGTCGCGTTATGTGCCTGCTTCGCCAGACTTTGATCTAGACTCGCAAAGCAAGTTCCATTAGGTAAGCATGTACTTCCTTTGCTGTCGACAGTGGTTTCGCGACCATCCCACATCACCTCACTCAAAAAACGCAGATTAGCGGAAGCCAGCGGTCTGCGAAACAAGGACAATTCCTGCGGGCTTGAAAAATGATAAGGATCATCCACTTTCACTAGTTCAAACTCGGCATTATCAGGAATTTTCATACCGACCCGTATCAAGCCCTTGGTCAAAAGCATACTGAATGCGAATTCTTTTTCGTCGAGGGTCGCAAATTTTGCTAGTGGCGAATTCGCGCCGTCATTGACTTGAAAAATTGCATCCTCACCAGCGCTATTCACGAAACGTTCATGCAAGGATTGGGGCGTAATAGAAAACCCCTCCTCGGCTCGGTGGCAGCTCGCACAACTTCGTCCGTTACCAAAGGCTTTAAAAAACACATTTTGCGCTTTCAGTGCGTCGTCGATAGGGCCATCGACAGAATAGGCGCGCGCTACGCCCTGATCGTTGGCAAAAAATCCGGCTTCGGCACTACTCGGATAACGTCCGTCTTTGTCCGGATAAATCCCGAGCGCGTTGGGGTAATGTCCATTCGCATCAGGAAAATAACCATCCCCGTTAGCGGCGCCTATCGATGTCGAATTAGCCCCGCTTTGGGTACCTTGATTGTTTTGGCCTGTGGTGTTGGTAACAATCACACTACTGCCATTTTGCGTCGTTGCATTTGTCGTCGGGCCTTGACCAGAACCACCTCCGCAGGCGCTTAAGCTCACTGCAAAAACCAAGCACAGCCAGCCTGTTTGCATACGCGTATTTTTTATTTTTTGCCCAATCACCTTGATCCCCCTCTTGACCTGTCGTTTAAGCTTACGCGACCTTGTTCCAGCGCTCTAATTGGGGCTGTTCGGCGTAAGTCCTAGAACACAAGCATGTCAAATTGAGCGCCTATGGTGGGAAATCGGTGATCAAACCCCGCTACTCTGTGAGCAAATTTTTTTCGCTAACATTGAAAATATCGATGCAAGCTCGCGTATTTGTAAGGGAATGAAGTAGGGGGATGTCAGCCTAGTGATAGTCTTGAAGCGCCTGGGCTAAGCGACCATTTTTCTTAAGCACATCAAGTGCTCGATCAATTTTATCGAGCGCCTCATCGAAGTGGGTCTTGGCGGCGACGATGTGGACAGTATCGAAAAAAATCGGCGCTGTTGACACCACAAAGTGATGGCGACGCAGCACTGGGTCTTCAAAATCCCGCATACTGGTTTGATTAATATAGTGCTCGACTTGTTTGGCTTGGGTAAATCCCCGGCTAGGCCAAAGCATCAAATCCGCGCCGCCCGATACCAGAATACGCAAACGGCCAGAAATCGAACCTGAATCTTCCACCAATTCAAAAATATTCGCTTCACGTGCTTTTTCATAGTCGAGTCCATAACTGTAACCGACACCCACTGCAAGGTATTTTCCGCGCAGATCTTCCAATCCCGTCACTTTAAAATGGCGCGCACCATCACTAACCGCCCAGACACGCTCCTCAATGATGGTCTCGGAATAGCGATATTGCGACATACGCAGTGTCGATTTTGAAAATCCATAGACCAAACCGTGCCCAGCCAATGCTTCAATTTGCGCGCGTCTCCAAGGCAAGATAATAAATTCAAATTTAAGATCGGCTTGATGTCCCAGCACCCTGAGCAGGTTTAATAATTGGGGATTGATCGGGATAATTCGACCGACCGCATCACGATTTTCTGGAAGAAAAATTTTGACAGCCTTGGGAGCCACTTGCGTTTCGGCGGCATGAGAAATAGTAGGCGTAAGCGATAGCAAGCCAAGAAACGTGATCAGACTTGTCATGATTAGCCGGGAGCACAGGCCTGCACTCGCTTTCCAGGCTTGGAGAAACTTCAGACTCGATACCAGCCCTAAGGAATCCGGTCGAGTCGGTTCTGCAAGCTTCGCTAATCTCACAAAAAACAACATTCGCGTCTCCATTGACGGAAAATCAGTCAAACATTCTAACCCAGATTTACCGATTGAAAACGAAGCACAGTCAAAATGCCAAAAGCCGGCGCTTACCTCGTGTAAGTGCCGGCTTCAGGACAAATCTCAATGCTAAGCCGAGATTTAGAATGCGTATTGCACACCCACTGTCAAAGCATTGGCTGTATGTTTTTGAGAATTAATGCGGTCGCGGAAAGAATCGAATTCTGCGCGCAATGCGAGTTCTTTAGAGAATTTGTAAGTTACGCCAAAACCGATCACTGGATCAGTGGATGAAGACTTGTCAGAGCCAGTCAAACCGCTTGTGAACTCTGCTTTCGTTGTGCTACGTGCCCAACCCAATTTACCAAAAATGGCGAATTCATCAGTCACATCAAATTTTGCTACACCGGAGATTGCGTAACCGTCGGCTTTCGCATCAGCACCAAAGGCTTTTGCGCTAGAAACGCCAGCAATTTTGTAGGTGCCAGCAGAAAAATAGCTCGCTTCAACTGCGAAATTTTTATCGATGGAATAGCCACCGAACAATTGATATGCAGTCGCGTTTTTATCGCAGGACACTGTAGTTGGGCAATCATAGCTCAAACGTGCTGTACCAACTGTACCACCCACATAAGTTTGTGCGGATGCAGAAACACCGACCATCAAACCAGCAACTGCCAATGCAGCAACGATCAAATTCTTTTTCAACATGTCATACTCCAAGATTAAATTAAACTTCAAAACTTAACATCGCATTGCGAAGAAACCTGCAAATGGCCTTCGTTTTTGAGAAAACAAGTGCAGTGCACAAATTATTTAAAAACACACAAAAACCATCACACGACCCGCATAATCTTGATTTGGCGGGACTACTGCAATTCAGGAGGAGGAAGTATTGTGCCGCGCACCATTTGGCATTATGACATGGCGCTTTGTGTTTTAATCATGGGATGGAATATGGCGGGAGATGGGAAATGATCTGTTTTACTCAGCATTCCCATTTTGAGACCTCTACACCAGCGACTAGGCGAGTAATCTTTAGCTTCGCTAGGCTTGTGCAAAGGTCTCCACTTAGACGAAGAATACCTCGCCGCAAGTATTTCGGAACAATTTAAAATTAACTTACATAAAATTTCACCGCATCCTGCCCACAGCTTGAGATGACTTGCAAACTATGCCAGCCCGTTGGCAGCTTGTGTGCGAATTGGACACTTGCGACATCATAAAACGTGGACGTGCCTATCAAGGTGCTATCGAGTATCCACTTCACCGAATATTGTCCACCAGCGCAGGTGGTCGTGAAATAGGAGTGAAAATAATTTTTTACAGTCGAATTATTAATTGGATAGGCAATATTGACTGGTGCGTTCGCGGCAATCGCATCGGTCTGTATCAATAAAGCGGAAAATGACAAAAATACGCTAGCAAGTATCAGTTTTTTCATAACAAACTCCCTCCAAAATGGTTGTGTAATATCTGTTTAGCGACAAACAAAAAGCGCTGCCCAAACTGCCTAATTTTTGAGCAACGCTTAATACTAACACCAACACTATTTTTAGTGGAAATTCAAATTAAAATTTCTTTTTATATTGTCTCAAAAATACAAATTAATTTATTCACGTAAATATTTCGCCAAAAATGCCTCTAGATTTTCATAAAACTTAATTCGATTTTCTGTCTTATAAAAACCATGACCTTCGTTTTCAACCGCCATCCATTCAGGTGGACGATGCGCTTTTATGAGTGCAGCACGCATCGCTTCGGCATGATTAAAGGTTGCGCGGGTGTCTTCAATTCCGTGAACAAGCATCACCGGGATATGAATTTTGTCGGCAAACTTAGAAGGCGAAAATTTATCTAATTCGGTGGAATCGTTGCCGACATATTTCGTCATCACGGTCTTAAAAGAGCGTTGCTTTGATTCTTCGGAAGTGAACAATAAATTCAAATCATAAACGCCCGCATAGCCAACCGCACACTTAAACATGTCCGGCTCACGCACAGGCATCATCAAAGCTGAGTAGCCACCAAAGCTCCCACCATAGGTACAAATACGATTCGCGTCGACGTTCGCTTCCTTAATTGCCCAGCGCACGCCGTCGATTAAATCGTTTTGGATATCGCTACCCCATTTGCGGTAACCAGAACGGATAAAGCCCTCACCACGACCACCGGAACCACGGAAATTAATTTGCAATACACTGTAGCCTCGACTGGCCAAAAACTGCGCATCGGTATCATAAAACCAGTGATCGTAAGGACCATGTGGGCCGCCGTGGGCGATGACCACCATAGGCATTTTCTTGGCGGGGTTCGCGTCTTTTGGCACAGTCAAATAACCATCAAGTTCAACGCCATCACGCGCTGTAACATGGATAGGGCGACGCTCCGACATTTGGTCTGGATCGATCGCTTGCCTAGCGGCGAACAAAGGATAAGCACGGCCACTGGCACGATCAAAAATAAAATAGGCACCGGGTTCACGATCGCTGGACACGGAAAACAAGAGTCGTTTCCCATCGTCGGTAAAATTGAGAAATTCGACGTAATTATTCGGAAATTTACTGCTTAAAAGTTGATGCAATTTTGCTTCGTCACTTTTTGGATCGAGGTACTGTAGACGCGGCAGATCGTAGTCTGTACCAAGGACAAACGGGATATCCGATTGCGCAGACGATTGACTGAGATTAAACTCGCCTTTCTTATCTTGCGCAATCGTCACCCTTTGCCCAGTCTTAACATCTTGTTTGATCAAATAATAGGGTTCATTACCTTCCCGAAACATCGCGTAAAACGCAGTGTCGTCAGCATTAAAAACCATGGGAATGAGGTACCCACCCGTTTCTTTTTTGTCGACCAAAATCCAATCATCTTTTTCTTCGTCGTAACGATACAGCACTTGTTCGCCATCTTTATTGCCTGCATTGGCAAAACGTGGCTTGCCGTTATTTTGCAAAACAAACTGAGCTCCACGAACACTGATGGAAGTGGTGAGTTTACGCACGCCATTTTTCGAGTCCATGTCGTAGAGCATCGTTTTTTCGCTATCCCACAAGGAGGTGCTCAAATTAAAATGCCCCGTTTTCACGACAGGAACTGAATGCACGACACCAGTCCCGTAATTATCGCCATATCGTCCTGCATTGCGCGTCAGGTGCATGTTACGACCATAAAGATAAACCTGATTTTCGCCATTAAAATCCATGGCAAATACTTCACCGGTCAGCTGCGGCTGCTCCAGCGCACCGACCTCTATCGCCTTGGTCACCAAGAGACGGGTGTTTGATACCCAATAATACTGGTTTGGCACTTCGCGTACAGGCATTTGTACCGCGCCTTGTTGCTTCATATCGGGCAAAGAAAAAACCGCAATTGTCGGTACAAAGCGATCTTTTTCCGCGATACGCATCGTCACCGCGAGATACTTTCCATCGGGCGACAGCTTAGGCGTGGAATACTGATCTTCCAAAACGAAATCTTTGAGGGGGATGCGGTTTTCGGCAGCATTAGCTTGTGAAATCGATACAGGCATCAGCGCTAAAAACACACAACTTAAGAATAATTGACGAAACACATAACCTCCTTGAAGTAAATGCCGATCTAAAAACAGTGAATTCCCCGTTTTCTATCAAGCCATGCACCTCGGATCAAGCTGCACGGCCGGTCGGCTTTATGATTTTTTTAGAAAAAGAATTGTAGCAAGAGTCGAATCTTTCATTCCATCTTATTTGCGAAATTCCATCTGAATTCTTTCGCTTTCGCTCAAACGCTAGAAAAATTCGCCTAGGGAAGCGCGGCTTGGACGGAAAGATTCCTTAAGGCAAGCTCAATAAACTATCACAAACCAAACTCTGTACCCTATTTCCTATGATTATCCAGCTGATAATTGGTTCAACCTCGATTTTTATACCAAGCCAACTCGTTTAAAATAATTTCTTTTAGCGGATTGCAAATATTTGATAAATCGTCTATGTTGCGGATTCCACATTTCTTTAGGAAACCCACTGTGAAACTTATTACCCTACTTATGATCAGTGCCGGCATTATTGCCCCGGGCTTGGCACACGCAGCGATCCCTGCGGCCGGAGCCAAGACAACGAGTCAAGCTGGCACCATCAAAGTGACTTCCGTTGAAGGCATTACCGAATACAAACTGCCCAACGGGCTTCGTGTTGTACTTTTCCCTGATGCGAGTAAGCCAACCATCACCACCAACATTATTTACATGGTCGGTTCTCGCCATGAAAATTATGGCGAAACAGGGATGGCGCATTTACTTGAACATCTTTTGTTCAAACCGAGCGCTAATTTTGGCGTGAAAAAAGGCAGCAAAACACCGGTCGAAATCTTGAACGAAACCGGTTCCGAATTTAATGGTACAACTTGGTACGACCGTACCAACTACTACGCCACTTTCCCCGCAAAAGAAGCGAACCTCAAACTCATGTTGGCGCTAGAAGCCGACCGTATGGTCAATGCGGCCATCGACCAAAATGATTTGTGGAATCCGAAAACACAAAAAGGTGAAATGACGGTCGTGCGCAATGAATTCGAGATCGGCGAAAATGATCCTGTCGGTGTCACCACTGAACGGATTCAGGCTGTCGCTTTTGATTGGCACAATTACGGCAAATCGACCATCGGTGCGCGCTCCGATATTGAGCAAGTTAACATTCCCCGTCTGCGCGCTTTCTACAAAAAATACTACCAGCCAGACAATGCGATGTTAATGGTCGCAGGTCGCTTTGACGAAGCCAAAATCTTAAAGCAAGTCGAGCAAGTTTTTGGTCGCATTCCTAAACCCAATCGCGTCATTGACCCAACCTATACCGCCGAACCGACACAAGATGGCGAACGCGCCGTAACGGTACGCCGCAACGGCGGCACCCAATACTTGGGCGTGGGCTATCACGCTGCGCCTTCAGCCCACATCGATGCCGTGGCATTGAATGTCTTGGGCAGAATTTTAGTCAGCGCACCCAGCGGACGCTTGCACAAAGCCTTGGTCGAAACAAAATTGGCGACCGAACTAGACTACAATCCGGTGAGCAACCTGGAACCTGGCTACCGTATTTTTGGTGCTATCGTGCCGAAAGAAGTCAATCTCGACCAAACGCAAGCAGTGATGCTCAAGGTGCTAGAGGACATCAAATCCAATCCAATTACCGAAGAAGAAGTCAATCGTGCCAAACAACGCATGTTGACCAGCATCGACAAAACAAGCAGTCAAACCGCCTCGCTGACCATCGCACTGACCGAATCAATGGCGGCAGGTGACTGGCGCTTATTTTTCTTGCAGCGCGATCAGTTGAGTAAAATTACTGCGGCCGAAGTACAGGCTGCCGCCATCCAATATCTCAAACCCACCAACCGTACTTTAGGTCAATTTATTCCAACTGAAACGGCTGACAGAACAGCGGTTCCAAAAACGCCGGACATCGCAGCGACCGTTAGCAATTACCAAGGTCGGCCTGCCCTTGCGCAAGGCGAAGCTTTTGACAGCAGCCCCAAAAATATCGAAGCACGCACCCAACGTCTGAGCATTGCAGGCGGCATGCAAGTGGCTTTGCTGGCCAAAAAAACCAAGGGTGCGATGGTTGACATTAGTTTGCAAATTCCGCTGGGAACAGAAGCGAGCCTGATGAATCAGGCGCAAGTCGGACAATTTGCAAATGAGTTGCTACTCATGGGTAGCGCACATCATAACCGTCAAGAAATCAAAGACAGCTTCGATCAATTGGGTGCGATTGTCATGGTCGGTGGCAATTCACAAGGTCTCAATGCATCACTCAGTGTTAAACGCGAAAACCTGAACGCAGCGCTGGCCTTGTTGGCAGAAGTGATCAAAACGCCGAGTTTTCCCAGCAAGGAGTTTGAGGAATACCAACGTGTCGCGATCAACCAATTAGAGCAAGCCAAACCTGAGCCACAAGAAATCAGTTTAAATGCCTACAGTGAATTGTATGACGCGACCCCGGTCGGCCACGTCAATCATGCCAGCAGCTTTGATGATCAAATCGCAGCGGCCAAAGCGATCAATGTGGATGCGGTCAAAAATTTCCACGCGAAATTTTTCGGTACAGACAAAGCTAACTTTGCAGCGGTGGGTGATTTTGATGCAGCGCAATTACAACAACAACTGGAAACATTATTCGGCAATTGGAAAGCGCCAACAAGCTATATACGCATTCCAAACACCTCGAAAAATATCCTTGGCCAAAAAATTGCGATCAACACGCCAGACAAAACCAGTAGTTTTTTAATCGCAGCGCATCCGCTACGTTTAAACGAGAGTAGCGCCGACTACCCCGCCCTGTTGATGGCCAATCACATGTTAGGTGGCGGTGCATTACGCAGTCGTCTCGCCGATCGCATTCGTCAAAAAGAAGGCTTGTCCTACGGTGTCGGTTCCTTTATTTCTGCCACGATATTAGACCAAGACGCAACCTGGATGGCCTACGCCATGAGTGCGCCAGAAAACGCGGCAAAAGTTGAAGTCGCATTGCGCGAAGAGGTACAAAAAGTCTTAACAGAAGGCTTTACCGAATCCGAACTTAGCGATGCCCGAAAAGCTTGGCTGCAAGCGAATGAAGTAGAGCGTACCCACGACAGTCATTTGGCGAGTCTCTTAGTCAAAAACCTCAAGTACAAACGCGATTTCATGGTTACGCAAACCCTGGAAAACAAGGTCTCACAACTAAGCGCCGCACAAGTGAACGAAGCCTTCCGCAAAGTCTTCAAGCCGGAAGCCATTTCCATTATCGTCGCTAGTGATCAAGCGAAGATCAAGCATTAAGGCGTTTCGACTAAGGCTGTTCATTCCCGCAAAACGGGAATGAACAGCGTGCTTACATCCTCAATTTGATTGGCTAGTTCACCACATTAACCGCGCCCCAATCGGCGACACCCTCGCGCCAATGTTGTGCTTGGTAGCCCTGTTCTTGCAATAGCCGCACCGCATCGACCGACATCAAACAATAGGGTCCGCGACAGTAAGCGACAATCAATTTATCTTTCGGTAATTCACTCACCCGTTGTTGCAGTTCCGCCAAAGGCATCGAACGTGCGAATTGAAGGTGCGCTTGCTCGTATTCCAAAGCAGGTCTAACGTCGATCACCACGAGCGCTCCTTGCTTGGCTTGTTTCATCAATTCAGTTTTTCCCGCGCCGCGCCACTCCTTGGTCGATTGCGTCATCTGCTGTAGCGCGTGCTGCAATTCAAACAAACGATCTTCCGCTAATTCACGCAACAAGACCCAAAATTGAGGCAACTTATCACTGGCGATTTGATAAATAATATGTTTGCCTTGGCGCTCTGTCTCGACCAAGCGTGCCAATCTCAATTCCCGCAAATGTGCGCTGGTGAGCTTAATGCTTATCCCTGCTTCCTTGGCTAACATTTCCACGCTTTTCGGAGCCTGACACAAAAGCTCGATCAACTCCAAACGCTTAGGGCTGGCCATCGCTTTCGCCAAGCGCGCCACTTGTTCAAACAATACATCTTTAATTTGTCGATTTGATTTCATGACGACATCCTCGTCATATCGGCATGGGATGTCAACTATCAGCTTAGTCACTATCAGCTTGGGCACTATCAGCTTGGGCACAGCCTTCAGCAAATTTTCAGCGCATATGCTACATTCTAACAATCCTTAGAATGTTTAACTATGACTGATCTCAGCATGCATCATCTCAAGCAGCCACCCCCTCTCGTCCCTCTCGTCCAGCTTGGTCAGCTCGGCATTCGTGCGAATTGGCGGCAATTTAGCCTTTTAGTGCTGGTTAACGCTTTGGTCGGCGCAATGATAGGCTTGGAACGCAGCATACTGCCCATCATGGCAGAGCAAAAATTCCACCTCAACAGCTATACCGCAATGCTGGGGTTTATTGTGATTTTTGGCGTGAGCAAGGCTCTGAGCAATTATTTCGCTGGACATTTTTGTGATCGCTATGGCCGTAAAGTGATCCTCGTAACCGGCTGGCTCATCGCCATCCCCGTGCCACTATTACTCATTGGGGCGCACAGTTGGGGCACGATCCTCATCGCCAATATTTTTTTGGGCATCAGTCAAGGCCTATGCTGGTCAAGCACGGTGATTATGAAAATCGACCTCGCTGGTGCAAAAAACCGTGGCCTAGCAATGGGTATCAATGAATTTGCGGGCTACTGCGCAGTCGGCATCACGGCATTTGTAACGGCCTACTTAGGCGAGAACTTCGGCCTACAAGGAAAAATATTTTATCTCGCACCGGTATTTCTTACCCTAGGACTGATGCTCTCGTTGGTCTGGGTGCGCGACACACAAAGCTTTACCAAACTCGAAACACAAAGCTTAGCGAACCTGGCAGACCCAAGGCCGCGCCCCGCCGCGCTATTTTGGCACACCAGTTGGCAGGACAAAAATCTCGCCTCTATCGTTCAAGTCGGTTTAGTCAATAACCTCAACGATGGCATGGCATGGGGTTTATTCCCCATAGGTTTTGCAGCAGCGGGAATGAGTTACACCCAAATTGGCCTACTGATGGCAGCTTATCCGACTGTTTGGGGCATGATGCAACTCTTTACCGGCGGCTTATCTGATCGCATCGGTCGCAAGATTCTAATCGTGGGCGGGATGGGTGTACAAGCGCTAGGCATCACCCTCATTGCGCTAAGTAAGAATTTCAATATCGACCTGATCGCAAGCCTGCTCATGGGACTGGGAACAGCCATGGTCTACCCCACCCTCTTGGCCGCGATAGGCGACTTTGTACACCCCACATGGCGCGCATCGAGCGTCGGCATCTATCGCCTATGGCGCGACCTAGGTTACGCCATAGGCGCGCTGCTATCGGGCTTCACGGCCGATTACTTCGGATTTAATACCGCCCTTCTTGTTGTCGCCGCCCTCACCTTATTATCCGGCCTAGCCTGTGCCTTACGGCTACAAGAAAGTGTACATGACCGCACACCCGCTTAACTAAGACCCTCTTTTTAGCTATCATTTGATTTTCCGCAAAACATTAACTTTGAAATAGTCGAAGCTCGACCAGAGTCCGCCGCGACGCGGATATTTAAAATCAAATCAAATCAAATCAAATCAAGTCGACCACCACGCGACCGCAAACTATGAAACCAGCTCAACCCACTGTGCCCAATGCAGCAAAGCCTGTTCAATTAGATCAAGCCGGACAAGGCTACACCGACCCAGTTTGCGGTATGCAGGTCGCGAAAAGCATGGACAAAGTTGAGCGCTTTCAGGGTCATAGTTATTATTTTTGTTCGCAAACATGCGCAGAAAAATTCCATCAACATCCGCAAAATTTTGTCAGTGAAAAGAAAATGCTAGGGCAAGGGAAAGTTAAAACTGCAGCGGCCACAATTGAGGAAAACGCAGGCTGTTGTGGTGGTTGTTCAAGCGCTAGCGGCCCCTTGACCGACCCGGTCTGCGGTATGAAGGTGAATCAGGAGAGTGAGCATCACTACCAGCACCACGACAAGGATTTTTATTTCTGTGGGAAACGTTGTTTAGAAAAATTTCAGAGCGCGCCCGACCGCTACTTAGCACCCGAGCGCGCAGCCAATTCAAACCCACCCGACCCTAGTGCCATTTACACCTGTCCTATGCATCTTGAGATCGAGCAGGTCGGCCCCGGAACTTGCCCTTTATGTGGCATGGCTCTAGAACCTAAAGAGGCCAGTGCCGAGCGTGACGATAGCGAATTGAAAGACTTTAGCAAACGATTTAAGTGGAGCTTGGTGTTTAGCCTACCGCTCGCATTGATGAGCATGTTAGAAATGCTGCCCGGTCAATACGCTCATTATTTACACATTTGGCTGCCGATGCCTTGGAACGCTTGGCTGCAGTTTTTTTTGGCGAGTCCTGTGGTGCTGTACTCCGGGCTGCCTTTTTTTGAACGGGCTTATGCCTCGTTTAAAACAAGGCACTTAAATATGTTTAGCTTGATCGGCATAGGCACCAGCGCCGCTTACCTGTTCAGTGTTTTCGCGATGCTATTTCCCGAAACCCTGCCAGCAGCGATTAAATCGCAAACGATGTTGCCGCTTTATTTCGAGGCGGCCGCCGTGATCATCAGCTTGGTATTACTCGGTCAAATTTTAGAGTTGCGCGCACGCTCAAAAACCAATGGCGCGATCGAAGGCTTGTTGGCCTTACGCCCAGTACTTGCTTTGCGCATTGATGAGCATGGCGAAGAACACGCCATCGCACTCGACCAAGTGCAACTCAAGGATCAGCTTCGCGTCAAACCGGGGGCGCAAATCCCAGTCGATGGTGTATTGGTGCAAGGTCAATCATATGTCGATGAAGCGATGATTACGGGGGAACCTAATCCTGTCAGCAAACAGATCAATGACCATGTGATTGCCGGCACCCTTAATCAACAAGGCAGTTTCATCATGCAGGCGCAACGCGTAGGGCGTGAAACCATGCTGGCAAAAATTATTGAATTGGTGAATCAAGCCAGCCGTTCTCGTGCTCCGATACAGCAGTTGGCCGACACCATCTCAGCTTGGTTTGTGCCTGCGGTAATCGTTACCGCAGTGACCAGTTTTGGGACGTGGATGCTGCTGGGCTCGACCGCGAATTTTGCTTTTGCAATGAGCGCTGCGGTCTCGGTGCTCATCATCGCCTGCCCTTGTGCACTCGGTTTGGCGACACCGATTTCCGTCACCGTCGGGATAGGGCGTGGCGCGACCGCGGGTGTTTTGATCAAGGATGCCCGGGCGCTGGAACGATTAGCCCAAGTCGATACCTTGGTGATCGACAAAACCGGCACCCTCACCGAAGGCAAGCCCAGCGTACAAAAAATTGTCTGTTGTGCCGCGCAATCCGAAAACGAATTATTGAGCTTCGCGCTGGCCTTAGAACAGGGTAGTGAACATCCACTGGCGCATGCCATTATCGAAGAAGCGCAGGATCGCAAAATCCTCGCCAAAACGATTAGCGAATTTAAAACCATCACGGGCCGCGGCGTACAAGCGCAATACCAAGGCGAAATACTTCGACTGGGTAATCCGCAATTCATGCGCGATTCAGAGATTGTGCTCATCTCGCTAGCGCCACAGATTTTACATTTACAAGCGCAAGGCCAGACCGTTATGGTACTCGCCAAAGGTGCACAAGTCCTCGGTCTGATCGGGGTAGCCGATGCGATCAAGTCGGGTAGTCACGCCGCCATCGAGCGCTTACAGCAAAGCGGTTTGCGTATCGTAATTTTGACAGGCGATAATCAAGCCAGCGCGCAGGCCATCGCTAGCGCACTGCGCATCAAAGAAGTTCATGCCGAACTGCTGCCAGCCGATAAGCACCAATTCATCCTCAGAGAACAAGCCCAAGGAAAAATTGTGGCGATGGCAGGTGACGGTATTAACGATGCACCAGCCTTGGCGCAAGCGGATGTAGGGATTGCGATGGGCAATGGCACGGACATTGCGATGCAAAGCGCGCATGTCGTTTTAATCAAAGGCGATTTGCGCGGCATCGCCAAAGCTGTCACCTTGTCGCGCGCCACCATGCGCAATATCCGACAAAATTTGTTCTTTGCTTTTGCCTACAATTTTGTCGGCATTCCCATTGCTGCGGGTCTGCTCTATCCTTGGCTAGGCTTGTTACTCAACCCCATGATCGCCAGCGCTGCAATGAGTTTAAGCTCGGTCTGCGTGATATCCAATGCCCTGCGTTTGCGTGCGCTTAAATTCGAGGAAACAGCGTAGAATACGAACACTTCCAATTTTATTTCGCCGAAAAACTTCTGCATTCGTCTGCTCCTTTGCAGAGGTCTTTCGTGCTCACCATGACCTATGCTAATCGCTAAATTCCTCCGCAAGAATTCTCCATTCGCACTCTGTTCTAGCTTGATACTCCTAACGAGCAGCGTATTTGCAAACCCTGCACATCCTGCAGATCCCACAAGCACCACAAGCTCCACAAGCCATAGTGAACTCGCCAGTCAAGAAAAAAACAAACACGCTAGTATCACTATTTTTGCGGCAGGTGACATCGCCGATTGTAAAAAGAAAACCGCGTCTGAAACCATGGCGGCGCAAACGGCAAAAATTATTGGCAACGGCCTCGCGAAAAACAGCGACGCCTATGCCCTAACGCTAGGCGACAATACCTATCCTATCGGAAAATTCGAAGAATTCACCGATTGCTACGGCCCGACATGGGGTCAATTTAAAGACCGCACTTTTCCCTCACCGGGCAATCATGACTACGGTGTCCCTTTGGCAGCGGGATACTTTAATTATTTTGATGCCGCTGCCGGACCAGATCGACGCGGCTACTACAGCAAAAGCTTGGGGCAATGGCGCTTATTGTCACTCAATAGCAATTTGAGCGGCGATGCCATGCGCAAGCAAGTCGAATGGCTGAAAGAAGAACTCCAAAACCACAAAGCGGCCTGCACGCTGGCCTATTGGCATCACCCGGTCTTTTCCACTGGTGGTCATGGAAATAATCCGGTAATGAAAGAAATTTGGTCCTTACTCAACCAAGCCAATGCTGACCTCGTTTTAAGCGGACATGACCACCACTATGAACGATTTACACCACTAACTGCCGCAGGCGAAATCGATGAGAAAAATGGTATCCGCAGCTTCGTTGTCGGTACCGGTGGCGCGAGTTTATCGCCGATGTTTCTACCCAAAAATATTACTGAATTTCGCAGCAATGAAGCCTTTGGGGTACTCAAATTGCAGCTCCGTGAACATGACTACGATTGGGAATTTATTCCCGTCTCAGGGCAAAGCCTCGTCGATAAAGGGCATGGTAGCTGTCATTAAATATCTTTAGCAAAACGGGCTAAGCTAAGCCCATCTAATTTAATCTAAGGCATCGCCAGCAAATAAATTTAAAAAGCTTTACACTGCTGCTCTATGCCTTCTTCCATTCTCTTTATCATCGCCTCACTCATATGGGGCTCCACTTTTTGGGCGATCACACAGCAACTCGGCGAAGTTTCGCCAGCCGTATCGGTCGCCTATCGTTTCGGTATTGCCGCCTTGTGTTTATTTGCTTGGTGCTTCCTACGTGGTCAGCGCTTGTGGTTAGCTTGGCGGGTACAGGCTTGGTTAGCGCTACAAGGTTTTTTCACCTTTGCACTCAGCTATGTGTGCACCTACACCTCCGAACAATACATAGTCTCGGCCTTGGTCGCGGTCTTGTTTTCTTTAATGGTGATCTGGAGTCCAATCACCGAACGCATTTTTTATCAAAAACCGCTTAAGCTAAGGATATGGATGGCCGCCTCAGTTTCTATCCTTGGGGTGCTCATGCTGTTTTATCCTGCGCTCAAAGAAAACTGGGTAGAAACCCACTCTGGCCACGAAACCCATTTCTTGCTTGGGCTAGGGATCGCCTTGGTCGCCACACTTGCCAGCACCTTTGGCAACCTCGTCGTGATTCAAGTTCGCAAGCACAGTGATGATGTGCTGTTGACGATGGCCTGGGCGATGCTCTGGGGCAGCCTCTTAGTCGCCCTATATGCAGCGGCAACTGGGCAAACATTTGCAGTACCCCACGGTTTATCCTACTGGCTCTCCTTACTCTATCTCGCGGTTTTCGGCTCGGTTATCGCCTTTGCCTGCTATTTCACGCTCATCCATCGGATAGGCGCACAAAAAACAGTTTTCATAGGCGTGATTACACCGATCATTTCCGTGCTGCTGTCGATCAAACTGGAAAACTACACGCCCGGCCTCATCGAATGCTTAGGGATGCTCTTATGTTTGAGTGGCGTGATTTGGGTATTGCGCAATAAAGAATAAAAACCAGTTTTACTCATTCACCCAGAAAAAATTGACGATATTTATTTTCAAAGACGCGCATCCATTCTTGCTTTACTGCGCTCTTAAGCTTTAGCAACAGGGCAAATCACATTGCCCCTCGTTTGCTTAACCCTCAAAGAATGGAGAGCCTCATGTTTTACATCAAAAATCTACCCACTTGGGAACGCGCCCTTAGAATTGTCATCGGTATTGCGAGTCTAGGTTTCGCCTACTTCTATTGGGGTGTCATGACTCCCGTGGTATTAGCGGCATTAATCGGTGCGAGCTTGGCGTTAACGGGTTTAGCCGGATGGTGTCCTATGTGCGCCTTGCTGGGTCGGAAGCTACAAGCCTAGATAAGGGGCATTAAACCTAGAAACGGCGGTTGGACGGATATGAGTGTGCATTTTTTCGGCTTTCTGGCTAGGCGTAAATACCTTCGGTGCTGAGGAATCACCCCTTGCAAGGGGTAATCGTTACGTTGGCAAGCAGCATGCAG
>JAHFQV010000061.1:0-3356 GCA_023259175.1 Oxalobacteraceae bacterium
TGAAACAGAATGAGCTGTTTTGAAAACTAATTTCCGTATATAAATAACACTATATTGAGGTAAAAACTGTTTTCTATCGCTGGTTTTGTCGGTTTTTCTCGAAAATTCTTTTGGATTCAAGTATCATCGCGTCCATAACTACATTGAAAATGAAAATAAACTTTCAATGTTTGGCATTAAACTGGCTCCGTTTAAGGGAGCGATGCCGCGATTTTTTGTGTTTGATGAAAAGCGAGAAAATATGAAACTGAAGCAAATGACGAAAGCCCTGATTGCGGTGGGCGTACTTGACACTTTGTTCGTGTTGGCACCGGCCTACGCACAAGACGCGGATGTCAAAAAAGTGCAACGTGTTGAAATTACCGGTTCTAGTATTAAGCGTACCGCGGTAGAAACTGCGGGTTCTTTGCAGGTGTTGACCCGTGCTGATATCGAGCGTTCGGGTGCCAAAACAGCCTTGGGCATTTTGAACGACACCGTGGCCGTTGGTACAAGTTTGAACTCCGCTACTCAAGGCAGTGGTGGTTTTGCGACCGGTTCTTCAGCGGTTGCTATGCGTGGTTTGGGTAAGGTCGCGACCTTGGTATTGGTCAATGGTCGCCGCATCGCGCCTTATGGCCTGTCCGATGGCGCGCAAGAAAAATTTACCAATCTCGATGCGATTGCTGCTGATGCGATTGATCGTATTGAAATCTTGAAAGACGGCGCTTCCGCGATCTACGGTTCCGATGCGATCGCAGGCGTAATCAACATCATTTTGCGTAAAGATTACAAAGGTGCTGAAGCGAAAGTGGGCTATGGTTCCGCTGAAAACTTCAAAGATTTGCGTAACCGTAATGCTGCCGTAACCTATGGTTTTGGCGACTACGATACTCAAGGTTTTAACACCTACATCAGCGCTGAAGTTTACAAGCGTGATGGTTATACGACCGATGATGCGCGTGGACTCTATCCAGATTGGCATCGTCAAACACCAGGTCGTTCGACTTGGGATGCGAAGAGTGCTTATTCGCCTACCGGTAACTACTTCCTGAGTTCGACCAACATTGTTGCAGCGCCCGGTTGTCCAAGCGAAGCGATCGATCCAGTCGATAAGCAATGTAAGATGGATATTTTGTCGTATGCTGGACAGACTACCAATAATCTTCGCCATGCGTTTGCGACCAATACCCATTTCAAAATCGGTCAAGAAACTGAAGGTAATTTCGAGTTGACTTACGCTAATGCGCTCAACTCGTATATCCTTGCGCCGTTTAACATGAGTAATGGTTCTTCGACTACCTCCACAAGCATCTGGTACAACGTTAACGGCGGCAAGATGGTCGGCCCATTTAGCTATCCAAAACTGCCAGTGGGACATCCCAATAATCCGTACACAACACCGGTGGAATACCGCGCACGTTTGATGGATACTGGGAACGGATTTAACTTCAACAAAACAGAATCGAATCAATATCGTGCGATGCTGAGCTTGACTGGCAACATCGGCAATTACGATTGGAAATCTGCGTTCGGTCATATGGAATCAAGCGCAGATAAATCGACCCGCGCCGTGAGTGCAAAAGGCTATGTCGATGCAATCGTGAATAAGACCTACAAATTCGGTCAGAAGAACGATAGCGCCTTGTTGGAAGCCATGTTCCCAATTCGCACTACCAAGGGAAAATCGACAACGACTTTCTTTGACGCGACAGTCTCAGGCGAAGTCGCAAAATTGCCAGCCGGTCCGGTGTTAGTTGCGGTCGGTACGGATTTGCGTCGTGAGTCTTATCAAATGAAGAGTTCGGACAATGTCTTGAACGGTGAATTGGTGGGTATTTTTGGCTTGCAAGTGAAAGACACGGTCAATCAATACGCGATCTTCAGTGAAGCGACGATACCTGTAGTAAAAAATCTGGAAGTGAGCACTGCATTGCGTGCCGATAAAACTTCCGGTTTCGATGCGCACATTTCGCCAAAATTAGGTTTGCGTTATACACCGACTGAAAGTTTGTTGTTCCGCGCAACAGCCACAGGTGGTTTCCGTGCGCCTAACATCGTTGAGTCTGGTAATGGTTTGGGCCGTAGCTCCGTCGCCACCGGTGTGAACGATTTGCAACGCTGCCCTATCGCGACGGATCTGAATAATTTGGTGCAAAATTCTGCTAAAGCGACGACCGCAGATAAAGCACTGGCTAACGCTTATCGTGCGAACGATTGTTCAGCGGGTTTACCAAGCTTCGTGGCCTCTAATCCTAATTTGAAGCCAGAAACTTCACGCTCCTTTACGATGGGTTTGGTGTTTGAGCCAAGTAAGCAATGGTCCATTGGTATGGACTACTACAATATTGAACGCAAAGA
Source organism: Oxalobacteraceae bacterium (assembly GCA_023259175.1). Lineage (GTDB taxonomy): Bacteria > Pseudomonadota > Gammaproteobacteria > Burkholderiales > Burkholderiaceae_D > Undibacterium. Next base: position 2,341 of record JAHFQV010000061.1, read on the forward strand.
CGAAATAGGCACGCGTTCTGTAGTTGACATTTTGAAAGGCGAAGCGAATTTACCTAAGGGTCAATTGATACGCATTGATAATACCCAGACGGATGCAGAATTCCTTGCTTTGGTGAAGAAATACGCACCTGGAAGCACCATTAATTTCCAGAATATCGGTAAGCTAGGGATGGTCTACAATCCTTACGTCAATACTGGCAAGACGCGCGCTTCCGGGATAGATTTCGATATTACTTCACGCATTAAGATTGAAGATATCGGAACTTTGATGGTGCGTCTGGAAGGTGATTATGCTTTGAACTATCAAAATTTCAGTATCGCCGATAATAAGTGGGAAAAAAACGTCGCTGGAGAATTTGATCGCGGCTCACGTATGAACGGCAAGTTGACGACCGCTTTAAGTCGTGGTGCTTGGGATACTGCTGTCGTGATTAACTATGCCAGTGGCTACTCCAGCAATAGCATTTCTTCACCGACTTACTGTGCAACACAAAAGGTGGCTGCAGAAAATATGTGGTTGTGTGAGCGCGTTGGTCCTAGCACTTTGGTGAATCTGAGCTTGTCTTACTCGGGTTTCAAAAATACGCGTTTGAATATGTTCATCGGCAATCTGTTCCAATCCGATGGCCCAGTCACATGGCGTAATGGTGCGTCACCAGTATCTTATCTGCGTACTTATAACTTGACAGCATCGTACAAGTTCTAAATCTCTTTCCATGCTGTTTGCACAGCATGTCATTTAGGTTTAAAAAAAGCCCCAAACTGCGAAGTTTGGGGCTTTTTGCTTATTTGTTTAGTTGTGCTTAGTTGTGCTTAATTGTGCTTAGTTATTCTTAACTGACCGTATGCAGCTTCGTCATTGCTTCGGCAAATTGTCCTGCGACCAGCATCGGCACCACATCCAAGCCACGGGCGATGGATTCGTCGATTAAGGGCTGTTCTTCTTTGCGTGGGCGATGCAAAACGAAATCGGCGACACCTTGATTGAGATTGAGCGTGCGCGGATGGCCGATGCC
>JAHFQV010000061.1:3456-21318 GCA_023259175.1 Oxalobacteraceae bacterium
AAGTAATGTCCCGTCACGCTTTCTGGATTGGCCGCCACATCTTCCGGCGTACCACTGGCGATAATACGTCCGCCACCGGCACCGCCTTCTGGCCCCATATCGACGATCCAGTCTGCTGTTTTGATCACGTCTAGATTATGTTCGATGATGACGACGGTATTGCCCTGATCACGCAAACGATGGATGACTTTGAGCAGCAAAGCGATGTCGTGAAAGTGTAAGCCCGTGGTGGGTTCATCTAAAATGTATAGGGTGCGACCGGTATCGCGCTTGGATAATTCCAATGATAATTTTACGCGTTGCGCTTCGCCACCGGAGAGTGTAGTCGCGCTTTGGCCGAGGCGAATATAGCCTAAACCGACATCGAGTAAAGTTTGCAATTTACGCGCAATCAGCGGTACGGGTTTGAAAAATTCATGTGCATCTTCGACGGTCATGCCCAGCACTTCATTGATGTTCTTGCCCTTGTATTGCACTTCTAAAGTTTCGCGGTTGTAGCGCTTGCTGTGACAGACATCGCAAGGGACGTACACGTCGGGTAAGAAGTGCATTTCGACTTTGATGACGCCATCGCCCTGGCAGGCTTCGCAGCGCCCGCCTTTGACGTTGAACGAGAATCGGCCTGCACTGTAGCCACGTTCTTTGGCGACGGGCACGGTGGCGAATAAATCGCGTATCGGCGTAAAGAGCCCGGTGTAAGTGGCGGGGTTAGAGCGTGGCGTGCGACCGATGGGGGCCTGATCGACCGCAATTACTTTATCAAAATGCTCCAAGCCACTGATGCTTTCAAATGCCGCGGGTTCCGTTTGCGAGCCATATAAGTGACGTGAAGCGGCATGATACAAAGTATCGTTGACCAAGGTCGATTTTCCCGAACCCGATACACCGGTGACGCAGGTGAGTAAGCCGACGGGGAGTCGCATCGTGACTTTTTTTAGATTATTACCCGAAGCACCTGCGATCACAAATTGCTTATCGGTTTGAAATGGCGTGCGCTTTTTCGGTACGGCGATACTTAAAGCGCCCGACAAATATTGCGCCGTTAAGGAGCGCTTGCTTTGCATGATGTCTTCTAGCGTGCCTTGCGCAATCACTTCACCTCCATGCACACCCGCGCCTATGCCCATATCGACCACGAAGTCGGCACAGCGGATGGCATCTTCATCATGCTCGACTACCAGAACGCTGTTACCAATGTCGCGTAAATGCTTGAGCGTGCCAATCAAGCGATCATTGTCGCGCTGATGCAAACCGATGGAAGGTTCATCTAATACATACATCACGCCCGTCAAACCCGAGCCAATTTGTGAGGCCAGACGTATCCTTTGTGCTTCGCCACCTGAGAGCGTATCAGCGCTACGATCAAGGGAAAGATAATCGAGTCCGACATTGTTTAAAAAACTCAGTCGTGAGGAAATTTCTTTAATGATGCGGTCCGCAATGTCGCGTTTTGCACCCGTCAATTTGAGCTTACTGAAAAAATCTAAGCCCGCACGTAAAGGCATGGCGCTGACTTCATAAATCGCACGTTCTTGTTTGCCCACGCCGACTTTGACGAAACGTGCTTCGATACGCAAACGTGCACCGTGACAGGATGGGCATTCTTTTTCGTTGATGAACTTCGCCAATTCTTCTTTGACGGCCATCGAATCGGTTTCGCGATAACGTCTTTGCAGATTGGTGACCACGCCTTCGAAGGCATGTTCCTTGATGATGGTGCGACCTTTTTCATTAATATAGGTGAAGGGAATTGCTTGCTTGCCTGAGCCGTATAAAATAACGTTCTGCGCAGCTTCGGGTAAGAGTTCAAACGGTGTATCGACATCAAAATCATAAAACGCGGCGAGGTTGGACAGCATTTGGAAATAATACTGATTGCGCCTGTCCCAACCTTTGACGGCACCGCTTGCCAGCGATAAATTGGGGAAGGCGACGATCCGTTTCGGGTCGAAAAATTCTATGTGGCCGAGACCATCGCACTCTGGGCAAGCGCCCATAGGATTATTGAACGAAAATAAGCGCGGCTCTAATTCTTGCAAGCTATAGCCGCAAATCGGGCAGGCAAATTTATTGGAGAACAGTTGTTCGTGGCCGCTGTCCATATCGACGATCAAAGCGCGTCCATTGGCGATGCGCAGGGAAGTTTCAAACGATTCAGCTAAACGTTGCTTGATTTCTGTCTTGACTTTGACGCGATCAATCACGACATCGATCGTGTGCTTTTCGGTCTTTTTCAGTTTGGGCAAGTCATCGACTTCGACGATCTTCGCGGCATGTGTGCCGCTCTGCACACGAAAGCGCACAAAGCCTTGCGCCTGCATTTGTTCGAACAAATCGACGTGTTCACCTTTACGATTCGATACTACGGGCGCCAAAATCATCAGCTTGGTATCTTCGGGCATCGCCAATACGGCGTCGACCATTTGCGAAACTGATTGTGCGGCCAAAGGATTTTCTGGATGGTCTGGGCAGTAGGGCGTACCGACCCGCGCATAGAGCAAACGCAAGTAGTCATGAATTTCGGTGACAGTGCCGACCGTAGAGCGCGGATTGTGCGAAGTCGCTTTTTGTTCGATGGAAATCGCTGGCGATAAACCCTCAATCAAATCGACATCGGGCTTTTCCATTAACTGCAAAAACTGACGGGCATAGGCGGAAAGCGATTCGACATAGCGCCGCTGACCCTCGGCATATAAAGTATCAAACGCCAAAGACGATTTGCCTGAACCGGATAAACCGGTGATCACCACCAATTTATTTCGTGGCAAATCGAGATTGATATTTTTCAAGTTGTGCGTGCGCGCGCCACGAATACGTATCTCATCTTTTTTGGTGACGGGCAGATCGCTATTATCAAACTCGATTTCTTTGGGCTTGCTAGCAACAGACTTCGAAGACTTGGCAACTTTAGTTTTGCTAATGGTCATGAAACTACTTTCTACGAATTGGATTCGACTAAAACTTCGACGTGATGAACCAAAAATAAAAGGCCGTGGTGGATTTCATCGGAATCGAGACGAGCAACCTGATACTATAACGGGTTTTTGAAATTTAACGCGAGTCGTCGCCAAGTTTTTGATTCGAACTGACTTAGTCTTATGAATAGCGCAAGCTCACTTTCCAAACCAACTGATTTACCCGAGTACGGGGATAACGCCATGTCGCGCATTGAGTTGCGGGCCAGTTTTTCGCTGGCTGCGATTTTTGCCTTGCGTATGTTCGGCTTATTTCTCGTTTTTCCCATTTTTGCTTTGCATGCGCACACCTTGCCCGATGGTCAAAATGCGGCGCTGGTCGGGCTGGCAATGGGTATTTTTGGTTTGACTCAAGCTTGCTTGCAAATTGTGTTTGGTATGGCCTCAGATCGTTATGGGCGTAAGCCTGTGATCGTCACGGGCTTGCTTTTGTTTGCTGTGGGGGCGGGTGTGGCGGCGGCATCGACCACGGTTTGGGGCTTATTAATTGGACGCGCAATTCAAGGCGCTGGTGCGATTTCTGCGGCCATTACCGCACTCTTGGCCGACACCACCCGCGAACAACATCGCACCAAAGCAATGGCTTTGATTGGTGGTTCGATTGGGCTTAGTTTCGCCTTGTCTTTGGTGCTTGCGCCTATGCTTTATCTGCAAATTGGCATGAGCGGTATTTTTGTCGTGATCGCGATTTTAGCGCTGCTTGCCATCCCTTTGGTGATTTGGCTTGCGCCCAATGCACCTAAAGTGGTGACGGCGCCGGTTTCGCTTTTGAGTGTGCTGCGGGATCGCGAATTGATGCGACTTAATTGGGGTGTATTTGTTTTGCACCTGAGTCAGGTGGCGATGTTTATGGTGGTGCCGAGCGCTTTAATTGAGATGGCGGAGATTCCTTTGACACGCCACTGGGAAGTGTATTTGCCTGTGGTTTTGCTGTCTTTTTGCTTGATGTTGGGCATGATCGTTAAGGCTGAAAAACGCGGCAAAATGAAAGCCGTCTTTGTCGCGGGGATTGCTTTACTGAGCTTAGTGCAGGTGGGGTTTGCGACACTTCCATTTTCCAGTCTGACGCTCATCGTTTTATTATTCGCATTCTTCTTAGGCTTTCATATTTTGGAAGCCAGCTTACCCTCGATGGTTTCGCGTTTAGCGCCCGCTAGTGCGAAGGGCGCGGCGCTCGGCGTGTACAACACTTTGCAAGCTTTGGGCGTGGGCTGCGGTGGTGCGCTAGGTGGATTTTTGATACAGCAGTGGGGCGCGAGATCAGTCTTTATTTTGAGTGCCGTTTTGTCGCTAATTTGGCTTATAATCGCACACCGGATGGCAGAATTGCCTGTTAGGGGCAGACCAAATTCGGTGGAAAAAACTGAGTAAACATGAAGCACGCGAGTTAGGTTGATAAATTAATTTTGAGGAGAAACACATGGCATCACTGAATAAAGTTCAAATTATTGGGAATCTCGGGCGCGATCCTGAAACCCGCTACATGCCAAGCGGCGACGCGATGACCACCATCGCAGTGGCGACAACAGAGACATGGAAAGATAAGCAAACCGGAGAGAAAAAAGAAGCCACCGAATGGCATCGTATTACTTTCTTTGGCAAGCTCGCTGAAATCGCAGGACAATACCTGAAAAAAGGGTCGCAAGTGTATGTTGAAGGCTCTTTGCGCACACGTAAATACACCGATAAAGATGGTGTAGAAAAATACGCGACCGATATTCGCGCCGATGAAATGAAAATGCTCGGCAGTCGTCAAGGTGGCGGTAGTGGTGCACCAATGGATGATGAGGGCTATGGCGCTCCAGCACCAAGGCAAGCCGCTCCGGTACAACAACCACGGTCGGCACCCGCACCACGCCCAGCACCGAATTTTTCGGATATGGATGACGACATTCCGTTCTAAATTTTTCCTGCTCCAAACAAAAAAGCCCGGAATCGAATTACTTCGTTCCGGGCTTTTTTTGATTTGATTGACTGGACAGTGCTAAGACAGTAACTGCGTGACCTGATTAGGTTCTAAAGGTCTGCAAATGAATACTCGTTTCCGTGTTTTGAATCGCTTTATTTAAGCGTATGCGTTCTAAGACTGTCGAGAGCTCGGATAGATTTGCAGCGCGTAGACTGGCGAGTAGGTCCCAGCGGCCATTCGTGTCGTGAATTTCTTCAATGCCCGGTTCCCCTAATAACGAAGCGATTACGGCGCGAGTCTCGTTGCCTTCCACTGCAATGCTAATCCATGCGTGAATTTCGTTGGGCTGCGCATCGGGCCGTAGTCGCACGGTGTAGCCGACGATGACACCGTCATCTTCTAGCTTGGTAATGCGATTATTGACCGTCCCACGCGACACTTTCAACCTGTGAGCAAGCGCAGCGATGCTCAGGCGTGCATTTGTGCGTAAAAGTGCAATGAGTTGTTGATCTAAAGCATCCATGATTGTTCATTTCGTCAGTGAGTGCCTTCATTTTGGCATAAATTTGACGATTTCGGTACATTTTTGCTGATTCTGTTTAACACTGACATCCCGTAAGATGCTTACATCTGATTCAGCTTGAAACGCGCAATTATCCGGTTTCAGGGGAATTCAGGGAATTTATTGGGCACCTTTACAAATTCAATCGTCGACGCAAGTGGGGGCTACGGTCAGCCTCAGTAGCGCAGCAGCGTAGCGGCTAAGTAGCTCAGCAGCATTGAATTTATAAAGTTGCCTCTCATGTCAATAGGAGACAATCATGAACACAAATCATCAAGAAATTCGCGTCAATACGCAATACCTCAGCGCTGAAAAAGTCGCTGAAATCATTCAAAAACGTGGTTTGGCGAACTGTATTGCAGGAGTTGCTGCCAATATTCAAGAAGATTTTTTACGATGGAATGACTTCGATAAGTGCGCCCGCGTCGCCAGCCATTCTGATGTTGGGGTGATCGAATTGATGCCGATTGCCGACGCAAAAAATTATGCCTTCAAATACGTGAATGGTCATCCAAGTAATTATCGTTTTAATTTGCCAACCGTGATGGCGTTTGGTGTTTTGGCCGATGTTGAAACGGGCGTGCCAGAATTGGTGTCGGAATTAACCCTCACAACCGCCATCCGAACTGCCGCGATGTCCGCCGTCGCCGCGCGTGCTTTGGCGCGTGATAATTGCCGCATCATGGCCTTGATTGGTAATGGCGCGCAGAGTGAATTTCAAGCTTTGGCCTTCCATCATTTGCTCGGCGTTGACACCTTTCATTTATTTGATATCGACGAAGCAGCGACCGATAAATTGGAAGCGAATTTGCAGCAAATGGGCCTGAAAACCCGTCGTTTTGCGAGCACGCAAGAAGCAGTTAAAGGTGTTGATATTATCACGACCGTAACGGCCGACAAGACAAATGCCACCATCATCACACCCGATATGATAGAGCCTGGTATGCACATCAATGGTGTAGGCGGCGATTGCCCGGGTAAGACTGAACTGCATGCCGATGTGTTGCGTAAGGGACCGGTGTTTTGCGAATTTGAACCGCAATCGCGCATCGAAGGCGATATGCAGCAAATGCCCGCCGATTTTCCTGTGACCGAATTGTGGACGGTGTTGTCGGGGCAAGTGCAGGGGCGTACTAGTCAAGACCAAGTCACGATTTTTGATTCTGTTGGCTTTGCATTGGAAGATTTTTCGGCGCTGCGTTTTATGCGCGATGTTGCCTTGGAAATGGGTTTGAGTGAGACGATTTCTTTGATCCCTTATTTGCCTAATCCTAAGAACTTGTTTGGCTTTATTGGTGCTCATGCAGCAAAAACAGATAAAACAACGATAAGTCGTGTCAGTATTTCGATGGCAGCTTAATTCTTTAGCGTCAAATTTGTGCTGTAGTTGATGTTGTAGTTGATGTTGTAGTTAGTGCCAGTAAGTTTGTATGCCTAGCGATCTGTTACCCGCTAGGCATTTTTTTTCCGCCAGCGCGTAAGTATTTGTAAAAAACCGCTCAAATTGTAAAAAAACCTGTCAACCGTTTCCGTGCTCGTCTCGTTGTTGCTCTCAAGTATCTGCGCAAATGGGTTTTCGAGAAACACGCAGAGCATTTCCGAGAGGCTAAAAAATGATTTACGAAATTTTGATCCGTCCTTCCTATAATAAATTAATGACATCGGATCATTTGATCTGGGTAGAAAGTAATATGCCTACCCGTTTTTTCGAACAATGGCTGCGTGATCATGCGCTGCTCGACGGCACTGGCCGTTCGCCTTTGGTACGTTGGGGTATCGTGCAATCACAGCGCCCTGCGCATTTTCAGTTAGCCAGTCAAGAAACTGCTTTGACTGATCGTATCGCGCTGCTCATGGGTGGCGCTGCGCATTTGGCAGAAATGCCTGCTGCGCATGCCGCAATGAATAAGCCAGCGGCTTTTATTGCAGCCTAGTTCTCAGATTTAATTTCAAGACTTTAAAAAAACAGCGACATGTAAATGCCGCTGTTTTTTTGTATCTTGGTGCGCTTGTTTATCGACGCACATCAGTTCGTGCATTGATAAAATCTAATTTTGCCGCATAAATAGCGCGCTCCTGGCTACTAGTGCTGTTTTCTTTGGCTGCCACTAAATGGCTTTGCGCCTGTTTGACTTCCCCTAAACGTAGTTCGCTGAGTGCCAGCCAATAATGGAACTCGTGGTAATCGGGGGAGCGGTCTAATTCTTTGCTAAACATTTTCTTTGCGGTCGCATAATCACGATTTTCAAAGGCCGCTTGGCCTATTTTAAAATAATAGAAAGGTGGGTAAGGTTGGGCTAGCGCGAGGCGATGTTTGAGTTCGAGCGTTTGCGCTGTATTGCCTAAAAACTCGTGTGCCTGCACTAAATTCGAGAGAACAATAGTGCTGCTTGGGTCGCGTTCGTAGGCGTGTTTGAGCGCAATCAGCGCTTGCGGGAATAATTTATTGCGTAGGTAAACAACACCTAAAGTATTGTAGGCGGGCAGAAAATCGGGATCTTGTTTGATCGCTTCTCGTGCCAGCCAATATGCTTCCTGTAGCTGATTTTGTGTCATGAATTCGGCTGCGCGATTGTTGAGATACATGGCGATGATCGTTTTGTCGTCCAAATCAATCGTATGCTGCCCAGCGGTGTATTCGGGCGGGAGAAAATCAACCGTCATTAGATGCGATTTGTCGAAATGCAGACGATCTTCAAAGCGTTTTTTGCCTAACACCAGATTGACGTGACCCATAGAAAAATAAAGGTCGCCGCTACGACTCCAACTATCAACAATTTTCACGCCTTGAAATTGCACGCTCAGTCCCATTTCCTTGGCGAAAGCAGCCGTCATAATTACCAAAGAAAGACAATTTCCTGAGCGATCGGCAAAGGTTTGAGCGGCATTGCGCGTCCAGACCGCATCGTAATTGAGTTGCAGTTGCCCGGTCGTGTAGAGCGCGTCAAATAGGGCTTGCTGCAAGCCTTTTTGCCGAATCTGCGTGGCGATACGTTCGTTGATAAAACGCCGCATGTCGTCATTGACCGCGAAAATCTGCTCAATCTGGGGCTTTTCTTGAGCCGAGTTGAAGGACTGATCGCTAAATAGGTCGGCGGGAGCCTGTGTTTTCGGCGCTTGAGCACAAGCGCATAAGAGTAGTGCCAGTATGAAGCTCAGTATTTTGTTCATCGTCCACCTCCATCGGTATAGACAGCGAAGGCCATTAGAAGTTCTATCTAATAGAATAGCCACCTATGTCGCACTATGCAAATGGAGATGGAGCGTGACAAGCTCGGTTTAGTAGCCGACGGTGAAGCGCTGCCGTGAAAATTGTGCTTGTTCTAGTTCATTGACCATTGCCATCGCATAATCTTCCAGTGAAATATGGCTTTTTCCTTGTGCGTCGGAGAGTAGTTGATCGCTACCTACGCGAAAAATCCCAGTTCTTTCGCCCGGCGCGATCATGGCCGAGGGGCTGAGCATGGTCCAATTGAGTGTCTGATCTTGACGAAGTAAATTGAGCGCTTGGCGTGCGCCTTCGGCACTGGCTTTATATTCGGCTGGAAAGCTAGGCGTATCAATTAATTGCACGCCGGGAGCAACTTCGAGCGAGCCTGCGCCGCCGACGACCAAGAGGCGCTTGAGGTTCGCAGCATGGCTTGCAGCAATGAGGTTTTTAATGCCGCTTAAATAGTAGTCGGTCTGGTTTGTTTGCGCATGGCCGCTGAAGGCGCTGAGTACAAGATCAAATCCTGCAAGTGCCGCAGTTAATGCGTCGCCATCTTGCACGTCGATGGGTTTTGCGATCAGGTTTTTATGTGGTGTGAGGCGTTCAGGGTGGCTTGCAAAAGCGGTGACCAGATGTTCACGCGCCAGCAATTCTTTGAGTAATGCAGAGCCGATAAATCCGCTTGCACCGATGAGAGCGATTTTCATGAGAGTTCCTTTCGAGTGGATAAGGGAGGTCTTGCGTAATTTTTAAATCTCCAAAGCTGTTTGATTCACAGCGACGGAAGCCAGTATGACAGGGACTATTGACGCGATAAATAAGTGAATCTAGAATTCATTGTTCTCAAATTCTTATCAATACTCTTGCAATGGCTAACTTAGATCAAATTGACCTGAATGCTTTGCGTATTTTTGATGCCGTGGTTCTGGCAGGCGGCTTTACCGCAGCCGCAGATCGCCTCGGTGTGGCGAAAGCAAAAATCAGTGTGCAAATAGCGCGTCTGGAAAAGCAATTAGGTGTCGCACTATTAACCCGAACCACGCGTAAGGTTTTATTGACTGATGCGGGGCGCCAATTGCATGAACAATGTCAGCCCTATTTAAACGGTTTGTGCGAGGCGCTGACCGATGCAGGTCGGGCGCAGAGTGAGTTAAGTGGCCTGTTAAGAGTGTCGGCCAGCGTCATTCATGCGAGTTTATCGGTTGCCCCTGCCTTGGCACGGTTTGCGCAACTACATCCCCATTTGCGTATTGACTTGCGCACCACCGATAAAATTAGTGATTTGGTGTCGGATGGAATCGACTTATCGTTTCGTATGGGTTGGCTGCGCGACTCTTCACAAAGAGCCATACAACTGAGTCAATTCGAACAGTGCATACTGGCCTCACCGAGTTATCTCAAAAAAGCAGGCACCCCCAAAGTACCTCAAGACTTGCGCGAACACGCGTGGATTGCGATGTCGCTCTTGCCGACACCCTTGACCTGGAAATTGACGGATGCACAAGGCAAGGTCGAAACGGTGCATATGAAGTCGCGTATTCAAGTGGATGCCCCCAGTTCCTTGCTGGCGCTAATGGAAAACGGGGCGGGTATTTCCGTCATGGTCGAGCAAAGCGCAGCAGAAGCCATCAAAGCAAAACGCTTACAACGCCTGCTCCCTGATTGGAAACTTAATTCCGGCGGAATTTATGCGGTTTTGCCACCGGGTCGGCATGTCTCTGCAAAAGTACGCGCTTTCATTGATTTTTATCGGGATAGCCTGAACAGTGGGTAATGGAAAGCAATTAAGAAAGCCCAAAGTATGCAATAAAAAATCGCTGGGTAATTTAGGTTTCAACTACAATGTCCCTAATTAATTCCTGCGCTTCATTTTCAAATAGGGCGTGGGGGTGAGCGCACATCACTGGTTTTAAATTTGCACTACTTACTACTTAGTAGTTAGTCTCTCTTTGTATCTAAAAACATTAAAATGGCTAGACTCCCTCGACTGCTCATTCCAGGTCAAACTCATCATGTCAGGCAAAGTGGCGTGGACGGGAAAATTATTTTTTTAGATGCTGACGACCATCTGATGTTTTTATCCTGGCTCAAAACGGCGGCAAAGCAATTTTCCGTGGTGATACACGCCTACGCCTTACTGCCTGATCGTGTGCATTTACTGCTTACACCCAGTGATCATGTGGGCTTGGGCAAGATGATGCAATGGCTGGGCCGTTACTATGTCCCTTATTTCAATGCAAAATATAAGCGTTCCGGTTTGCTTTGGCAGGGGCGGTTTAAGGCCTGCGTGTTGGAAGCAAAAAATTTCTTTTTGCCCTGCTGTGTGATGATAGAGGAGTCCGCGGTGAGGGGGCGCTTGGTGGATGAGGCTAGTCAATATCCTTGGTCGAGCTGTCAACATCATTTAGGCTTAAAGCTTGATGCCTTGGTAGCAGATCATGCGATCTACTGGGGTTTGGGGAATACCCCATTTCAGCGCGAAGCTGCGTATAAGGAAATGCTGGAAAAAGGCGTTTCTGCTAGTCATTTGCAAGCGATACAGGATGCCACCAGCAAAGCTTGGTTACTGGGCTCGGATGAATACAAGGCGGCGATGCGGAAATTGACTGAACGAAGAATAGAGCCAGTTAAGCGCGGTCGTCCCAAGAAAAAAGCCCTTAATTAGTTGTTTTCCCTATGGCGCTCAGTGCGTGAAAATTTACTCCGACCCTATTTTAAAATATGATTATATGAGTCCAGTTTTAATTGACACTGACCCCTTTTATTCTTGTTGTTTTATCTGTTGCGCTGCACTATTCTAGGCCTCAATTCTGATTTTTAACGCGAAATTTTGCATTCAGGTTTGCATGGCGATCGAAGAGTTGGCCCGCCAGTTTTGCTTGATTGTTGTCGTCATCCTTGACTTACCCTGCGTCACGGGGGCTGAGCATAATTCGGCAACGCGAAGGCACTCAAAAAAGCCCCCAAGGCACATCTAGGGCAAGTTTCGGTGGCTACAAGAATTTCATTAATAGTGGAGTAAATATGCACGCACAAGGTTTATACGATCCGAGTAATGAAAAAGATGCCTGTGGTGTCGGTTTTATTGCGCATATCAAAGGCAAAAAAACCCATGCCATTATTGAGCAGGGATTGCTTATCCTCAAGAACTTGGATCACCGTGGTGCGGTGGGTGCGGATGCTTTGATGGGGGATGGCGCGGGGGTATTGATTCAAATTCCAGATCAATACTATCGCGAAGAAATGGCCAAGCAAGAGGTGGAATTACCACCACCGGGCGAATATGGCGTGGGCATGATTTTTCTGCCGAAAGAAAACGCCTCGCGCCTCGCTTGCGAGCAAGAGATCGCCCGCGCTGTGCGTGCCGAAGGTCAAGTGGTTTTGGGCTGGCGCGATGTGCCTGTGGACAGGGGCATGCCGATGTCACCAACTGTACGCGAAAAAGAACCTGTGATACGCCAGATTTTTATTGGCCGTGGTCCCGACATTATGGTCACCGATGCGCTAGAACGTAAGCTCTACGTGATTCGTAAATCGGCGGTGCATGCGATCGAAGCTTTGAAACTGATTCACGGTAAAGAATATTTTGTGCCTTCAATGTCGGCACGCACCATCGTCTACAAGGGCTTACTGTTGGCTGATCAAGTCGGTGTGTACTACAAAGATTTACAAGACCCACGCTGCGTGTCGGCACTGGCTTTGGTACATCAACGCTTTTCTACCAATACTTTCCCTGAGTGGCCTTTGGCGCATCCCTATCGCATGATTGCGCACAACGGTGAAATCAATACGGTGAAAGGTAATTTCAATTGGATGCGGGCGCGTGAAGGGGTGATGAAATCGGCGGTGCTGGGAGACGATCTGCAAAAGCTCTACCCCTTGATTTTTGAAGGCCAATCCGATACCGCGAGTTTCGATAACGCGCTCGAGCTCTTGGTCATGGCAGGCTACCCGATTGCGCAAGCGATGATGATGATGATTCCTGAAGCCTGGGAAAACCATACCATGATGGACGATAATCGCCGCGCATTTTACGAATATCATGCCGCGATGATGGAGCCTTGGGATGGCCCGGCGGCGATGGCGTTTACCGATGGCCGTCAGATTGGCGGTACGCTTGATCGCAATGGTTTGCGCCCCGCACGGTACATCATTACCGATGATGATTTAGTCGTGATGGCTTCCGAATCAGGCGTATTGCCAATTGCCGAAGCGCGCATCATTAAAAAATGGCGTCTGCAGCCAGGTAAAATGTTTTTGATTGATTTAGAAGCGGGTCGCATCATCGACGACAAAGAAATCAAAGACACCTATGCCAATGCAAAGCCCTACAAGCAGTGGATCAAATCGGTACGTATTAAACTCAATGAACTCAAGGCCGCAGAAACCATCGCGTCAGAAAGCGCAACGCTGCTAGATCGCCAGCAGGCCTTCGGCTATACGCAAGAAGACATTAAAATTTTACTCGAACCGATGGCTATTGGTGGCGAAGAAGCGCTAGGTTCAATGGGCAATGATTCATCCCTAGCGGTGATGTCGAATAAGCTCAAACCGCTCTACCATTATTTCAAACAATTGTTCGCGCAAGTAACCAACCCACCGATTGATCCTATCCGCGAAGCGATGGTGATGTCGCTGGTGTCCTTCATTGGGCCCAAGCCGAATTTGCTGGACACGAACAATATCAATCCCCCGATGCGTTTGGAAGTCGCTCAACCGGTGTTGAATTTTGCCGACATCGCCAAATTGCGCAATATCAGCGCCAATACGGGGGGCAAATTTAAATCTTACGAGCTTGATATTTGCTACCCGATGGTGTGGGGTAAAGACGGTATCGAGGCGCGCCTGGCATCGATTTGTGCGGAGGTGGTCGATGCGGTGAAATCGGGTCACAACATCATGATCATCACCGACAGAAAAATGGATGCGGACTATGTCGCCATCCCTGCCTTACTTGCGACTTCGACGGTGCACCAACATCTGGTGAGCAAAGGTTTGCGCACCACCACCGGCTTGGTGGTGGAAACCGGTTCGGCGCGCGAAACGCATCATTTTGCTTTACTGGCAGGCTATGGCGCAGAAGCGGTTCATCCTTATCTGGCGATGCAAACCTTGGTTGATATGGCTGCGACGCTCAAGGATGTGGACGCAGAAACGGCGATCTATAACTACACCAAAGCCATCGGCAAAGGCTTGATGAAAGTCATGTCCAAGATGGGTATTTCTACCTATATGTCTTATTGTGGCGCGCAGATTTTTGAAGCGGTTGGTTTGAACAAATCTTTGGTCGACAAATACTTCAAAGGTACGGCATCAAATGTCGAAGGCATCGGTGTATTTGAAGTCGCGGAAGAAGCTTTGCGTTTGCATCGCGCTGCATTTGGCAATGATCCGGTGTTAGCCAATGCACTCGATGCGGGCGGTGAATACGCCTTTCGTATTCGGGGTGAAGACCATATGTGGACACCTGATTCCATCGCCAAATTGCAGCATTCAACACGTTCGAATAACTTCAATTCCTACAAAGAATACGCACAGATTATTAACGATCAATCCAAGCGTCACATGACCTTGCGTGGCTTGTTCGAATTTAAAATTGATCCGAGCAAAGCGATACCTTTGGAACAGGTTGAATCCGCCAAAGAAATCGTGAAACGCTTTGCGACGGGCGCGATGTCTTTGGGTTCGATTAGCACGGAAGCGCATGCGACCTTGGCAGTGGCGATGAATCGCATCGGCGGCAAATCCAATACAGGCGAAGGCGGCGAAGATCCGGCGCGCTATACGCAAGAATTGAAAGGCATCCCGATCAAGCAGGGCGCAAGTTTGGCGTCCGTGATCGGGCGCAATCAAATCGAAGTGGATATTCCTTTGCAAGAAGGCGATTCGCTACGTTCTCGCATCAAACAAGTGGCTTCTGGGCGCTTTGGTGTTACAGCCGAATACCTCACATCGGCTGATCAAATTCAGATCAAAATGGCACAAGGTGCTAAGCCGGGTGAAGGTGGTCAATTGCCAGGTCATAAGGTGTCGGAATACATCGCTAAATTGCGCTTTTCAGTACCAGGTGTGGGCTTGATTTCGCCGCCGCCGCATCACGATATTTATTCGATTGAAGATTTGGCGCAGTTAATTCATGACCTAAAAAACGTCAATCCGAATGCGTCTATCTCCGTCAAACTGGTATCTGAAGTGGGTGTCGGTACCATCGCAGCGGGCGTCACCAAAGCCAAGTCCGATCACATCGTCATCGCAGGTCACGACGGTGGAACCGGCGCATCGCCTTTGTCTTCAGTTAAACACGCGGGTACACCGTGGGAACTGGGTTTATCCGAGACGCAGCAAACGCTAGTCTTGAATGGTTTGCGTGGACGTGTGCGGGTGCAAGCCGACGGACAAATGAAAACCGGACGTGACGTAGTCATCGCCGCTATGCTGGGTGCGGACGAAATTGGTTTTGCCACCGCACCTTTGGTGGTGGAAGGTTGCATCATGATGCGCAAGTGTCACCTCAATACTTGTCCAGTCGGTGTCGCGACGCAAGACCCTGAACTGCGCAAAAAATTCTCAGGCAAGCCAGAATATGTAGTCAATTATTTCTTCTTTGTTGCAGAAGAAGCGCGTCAGATTATGGCGCAACTGGGCATCAAAACTTATGACGAACTCATCGGCCGCGTTGATCTCTTAGATAAGTCAAAAGCCATCACCCACTGGAAAGCGAAGGGTCTGGATTTCAACCGAATTTTCCATCAACTGGAAGACGTAGAAGGCAATGCAATTCGTCACGTCGATGTGCAAGACCACTGCTTGGAAAAAGCGCTGGACAACAAACTCATCGCACAAGCCAAACTTGCTTTGGAAAACGGTGAAAAGGTTTCCTTCATCCAGCCGATCAAAAACCTCAATCGCACGGTGGGTGCCATGCTCTCAGGTGAAGTGGCGAAACGCTATGGTCATGCTGGTTTGCCGGACGACACCATCCACATTCAATTGCAAGGCACAGCAGGACAATCGGCAGGCGCTTTCTTAGCGCATGGTGTGACTTTGGATTTGGTCGGCGAGGGTAATGATTACGTTGGCAAAGGCTTGTCCGGTGGCCGCATCATCATCCGCCCGAACACCGAATTTCGTGGCTGGGCGGTCGACAATATCATCTGCGGCAACACGGTTCTGTATGGCGCGATTGCAGGCGAAGCCTTTATCAATGGCGTGGCAGGAGAGCGTTTTGCGGTACGTAATTCCGGCGCCTTAACCGTCATCGAAGGAACGGGCGATCATGGTTGTGAATACATGACGGGCGGTACGGTGGTGGTCTTAGGCAGCACTGGCCGTAACTTCGCAGCGGGTATGTCCGGCGGCATCGCTTACGTATATGACCCTGACGGTGAATTTGAAGCGAAGTGCAATGTCGCGATGGTCACTCTGGAACGCGTATTAGCCGGTGACGAACAAGAGAAAACAGTGGATCGTTCCATCTGGCACAGCAAATTGCGTGGTGGTGATGGCGAAACTGACGAAGCGATTTTACGCAATCTGATCGAGCGTCATTTCAAACACACAGGCAGCACGCGTGCGCGAAATTTGCTAGACGACTGGGCCAGAAGCCGCGCCAAATTCGTCAAGGTTTTTCCTAAAGAATACAAACGCGCTTTGGGCGAAATGGCGGCGGCCAAACAGGCCGAAGTGAAGTTGGAAAAAGCGGCATAACAGCGAAAAACTTAACCGCAGAGGCGCAGAGAACGCAGAGGTTTTTGCGTAAAAATTCTGCGTTCTCTGCGCCTCTGCGGCGAAAAATATTTTGAGGTTTTATCATGGGAAAAGTAACAGGTTTTATGGAATACCAGCGCTTGCAAGAAGCCAGTGAAGCGCCGAAGTCACGTTTGAAGCATTACAAAGAATTTTTAATGCATTTGGATGATGGCCAGGCCAAAATTCAGGCGGCGCGTTGCATGGACTGCGGCATCCCGTTTTGTAATAACGGCTGCCCAGTCAACAACATCATCCCTGATTGGAATGACCTGACCTATCACGGCAATTATCAGCAGGCTTTGGAAGTACTCCATTCCACCAATAATTTCCCGGAATTTACCGGAAGAATTTGCCCAGCACCTTGTGAATCTGCTTGTACCTTGGGGATTAATGAACTGCCGGTTGGCATCAAATCGATAGAACATTTCATCATCGACAAAGGCTGGGAAAATGCTTGGGTGACACCGCAGATCAGCGCACAAAAAACCGGAAAAAAAATCGCCATCGTCGGTTCTGGCCCGGCAGGTTTAGCCGCGGCCCAACAACTGGCACGGGTGGGCCACGATGTGACCGTGTTTGAAAAAAATGATCGCGTCGGCGGCTTGCTGCGTTATGGCATTCCCGATTTTAAAATGGAAAAATCCCACATCGACCGCCGCGTAGAACAAATGCAGGCCGAAGGCGTGACTTTCCGCACAGGTGTTTTTGTCGGAAAAGATTTCCCTAAAACGATCACCAACTGGGCGAAAGAAAGCATCTCGCCAGAACAACTCCAACAAGAGTTTGATGCCGTCATCATCGCCGGTGGTGCAGAAACGCCGCGCGATTTACCAGTACCCGGGCGCGAACTCAAAGGCGTGCATTTTGCGATGGATTTTCTACCACAGCAAAACAAAGTCAATGCCGGCGACAAAGTCAAAGATCAATTACTCGCTAGCGGCAAGCATGTCGTCGTCATCGGCGGTGGCGACACGGGTTCCGATTGCGTAGGCACATCGAATCGTCACGGTGCCAAATCCGTCGCGCAATTTGAACTCATGCCACAACCGCCCGAAGAAGAAAACAAACCCTTGGTCTGGCCCTACTGGCCAACCAAACTACGCACCTCCTCCTCACACGAAGAAGGTTGCGAACGCGATTGGGCAGTGGCCACCAAACGACTAGAAGGCAAAGCAGGAAAAGTCGAAAAACTCATCGCCTGCCGCGTTGAATGGAAAGAGGGTCGGATGACAGAAGTGCCGGACTCGGAATTTGAAATGAAGGCAGACTTGGTGCTGTTAGCGATGGGTTTCGTCTCACCGGTAGCCCAAGTCCTAGAAGCATTCGGCGTAGAAAAAGACGCCCGAGGCAACGCCCGCGCCAGCACCGAAGGCGCAGGCTGCTACCAAACCAATGTCAACAAAGTGTTCGCAGCAGGCGACATGCGCCGCGGACAATCCTTAGTCGTATGGGCCAT
>JAHFQV010000161.1 GCA_023259175.1 Oxalobacteraceae bacterium
TTTCAGGCTCAACAAAGGCGTGCGCATCGACCATATTTTGCTATCAGCACCACTGGCGCAGCGCTGCGTTTCCTGTGTGGTAGACCGAGTACCCCGCAAGTGGGAACAGCCCTCAGATCACGCGCCTGTGGTGGCGACTTTGGGGTAATCAACTTCTGAATATTTTGGGCATTCGAAATCAAAAAGATTCAGAAGTAGTTCAGCATGATAAAAGTCTTGCATCTTGTACGCACTATACGACACCATCTATCGAAATAGGGATATATGAATTGTAAAAAATGTGGGATTGAAATATCAGAAACCACCACATTTTGTGAGAAATGTGGTGCTCCAGCAGATTTACCTGCGGGTATTGACTCAAGTGAGTCTCACAAAATATTTTCAGAAAAATTTCAATGAATTAGCTTTTTTTGGGTGGTTTTCTCCGGTCTTGCGTTGACGATTTCGAGTGTATTATTCGTATGGTCCATTTCCGCTCGTCTAGAAATGAATAGGGCAGCAGCGTCACTCATTTGTCTCACCTGTGGATTTTTCTTTGCAGTCTTAAATAAACGAAAAAACCTCAGTGTTTTTGCTGGAATTACAGCGGGATTTATTATGCCTTCAGCACTTTTATCAATCATTCTGTATTTGTTAGGATCTCCATAAAAGCCACTTAATTGACGACAAAATTACCACCGCCCTATCAACTTAACGAGTACTGCAAATCAAAGTGGAATGATAAGTCTTTAATTTAGAAATAATTAAAACAAACCATTCTCCATCAGAGATCGCGCTCGTCGCCTAAATCGTCTCAGCCTCAAAATTAAATTTCCCTACAGTAAGGACATCTGCTACATTGTATTGAGGTGCTTGGGTGCGTAAGAAGTCCTTGGTAAGGAGCGCAGTTCTATGGAAAAGAATCAAGCTTTGGCAATTCTGGTGGAAGAGGCGCTACACGGTGAGCTTGTTTTCTCAGCAAGCGTCGCAACTTCACTCAAGGTTCAGGAAGCCATCGACGTACCCAATTGCAGTGCTGAAAGCGCTGCGAAGATTATTCTGAACGAACCGCTGTTAGCGGCAAAGGTGGTTGCGGTTGCCAACAGTGCCGCCTATTCCCGACCTTCTGGCGAAGTCACCAATGTTAAAGCAGCGATCAATCGCCTAGGGTTTAATACGCTCCGTGCTTTAATCGCATCGCTGGTCGTTAAACAAATTGCGGGCGCGAGTAAAAACTTGGTCATCCGCAGTAAAGTCAATCAGCTGTGGGAGCATTCCGCGCAAGTGGCTGCGTTGGCTCAAGTTTTGGCTAAACGAGTCTCCAAGCTAGACCCGGACACCGCCATGTTTGCCGGTATCGTCCATGAAGTCGGCGCGTTTTATATGCTCTCCCGCGCCGATGAATTTCCCGCGTTGTTGGAACAGGATGACCTAGGCTCATCGGATACAAATACACCCGCATCATTCAACGACACCTTTATCGAAAAAGAATCGCAGGAAGCGGTGATCGGACGCGCGGTTCTTGCCAATCTCAATTTACCGAAAGAAGTCAACGAAGCAGTCGAAGCTCTCTGGTTCGGATTACGCGCGATGCCACCTGAAACCTTGGGCGACACACTCTTACTCGCTAACGAACTGGCACGCACCCAATCCCCATTAGATACCCGCACCGACACCGAAGGTCATCGCTGTGCATCGGAAATCGATTTTGTTGTTGCGGAAGGTACCTTAGTCAGCGTTTTAGAAGAATCAGAAGATGAAGTTCGGACTTTGTCAGCAGCATTGATTATTTAAATAACATAGCTGGGCAAAGTCGCAGAGGACGCAGGGAGTGTAAGCCCTGTGTCCTCTGTCTTTTTCTGAGACATCTTCACACCCTAATGCGAGATCGGATTTTGAGTAGAGTCAACCGCAAGGCACCCTTACCCAGCCTTCCATCAGCACCCGCGCGCTACGACTCATGATGGCTTTGGTCACTGTCCATGCACCGTCGATTTGCGCGGCTTCTGCCCCCACTCTTAGCGTACCTGAGGGATGGCCGAAGCGCACTGCACTGCGTACTACACTAGGCACACCACCACTGGCGGCAAGATTGACTAACGTACCGGGAATCGCTGCCGCAGTACCGATAGCGACCGCCGCCGTGCCCATCATGGCGTGATGCAATTTGCCCATAGACAAAGCGCGCACCAGCAAGTCAATTTCATTGGCAGCGATGGCTTTGCCGCTAGAAGAAACATAATCCTTGGCTGGCGCAACAAAGGCTACTTTCGGTGTGTGTTGCCGTTGCGCTGCTTCACTCACGTCCTTGATCAAACCCATACGCAGTGCACCATGGGCACGAATGGTTTCAAACATGGCCAGCGCTTTGGCATCGCCATTAATCGCCTCTTGCAGTTCGCAACCGCTATAGCCTATCGCCTCGGCATTGATGAAGATAGTGGGAATACCGGCGTTGATCATGGTCGCCTGCAAGCTGCCGACACCCGGCACTTCTAGTGTATCGACCAGATTCCCGGTCGGGAACATGGCACCGCCTGCGCCGTCTTCATCGGCGGCGGGATTGATAAATTCCAACTGAACTTCCGCCGCTGGAAAGGTCACACCATCGAGTTCAAAATCGCCGGTTTCCTGCACCGCACCGTCGGAGATGGGAATATGCGCGATGATTGTTTTGCCGATATTGGCCTGCCAAATGCGCACGCTCGCTATCCCATTCTCTGGAATACGCGCCGCATCCACCAGACCCTGGCTAATCGCAAAAGAACCCACTGCCGCTGACAGATTACCGCAATTACCGCTCCAATCCACAAAGGCTTGGTCTATGGCGACTTGTCCGAACAGGTAATCGACATCGTGCTCAGCACGCTCGCTTTTGGCAAGAATCACGGTCTTGCTGGTACTGGAAGTGGCACCACCCATGCCATCAATTTGTTTGCCATAGGGATCGGGACTGCCTATCACTCGCAGCAAGAGCGCGTCACGCGCAGCGCCAGCCACTTGCGCCGCGACAGGCAAGTCTTGCAGGCAGAAAAACACGCCTTTACTGGTGCCGCCACGCATATAGGTGGCGGGGATTTTAATTTGGGCAGGGTGGCTCATAACTTTGTTCATGAATTGACCTTCGACGATTCCAAAAAGTCTTGCGCAAAGCGTTGCAACACCCCACCCGCCTCGTAGATCGAGACTTCTTCTGCGGTATCGAGACGGCAAGTCATCGCGACTTCGACCCGTTCACCATTCTTGCGATGGATGACTAAAATCAGATCGCTCCTGGCGCTACGTGCGCCGATCACGTCATAGGTTTCGCTGCCATCTAAAGCTAATGTAGTGCGATTCACACCGGGCTTAAATTCCAGCGGCAAGACTCCCATGCCAATCAAATTGGTACGATGGATGCGCTCGAAGCCTTCTGCTGCAATCACCTCTACGCCCGCTAGGCGCACGCCTTTGGCGGCCCAATCGCGTGAGGAGCCTTGACCGTAATCCGCACCAGCAACGATGATCAAAGGCTGTTTGCGTTCCATATAGGTTTCGATGGCTTCCCACATGCGCATCACCTGGCCTTCTGGTTCAACCCGGGCGAAAGAACCGGCTTTGATTTTGCCGTCGGCATCGAGCACCATTTCGTTTTTCAAAGTGGGGTTAGCGAAGGTCGCGCGTTGTGCCGTTAAGTGATCACCGCGATGGGTGGCGTAGGAATTAAAATCTTCTTCCGGCAAACCCATTTTCGCGAGGTAAGCACCGGCCGCCGAATCGAGCATGATGGCATTCGATGGCGACAAATGATCGGTCGTAATATTATCGCCCAACACCGCCAAGGCCCGCATCCCGCTCATAGTACGTTCGCCGGCCAAGGCCCCTTCCCAATACGGTGGGCGTCGGATGTAAGTCGAAGCCGCACGCCAGTCGTACAGCGGCGCGACGCTCGCGCTAGCCTCAGTTTGCAGCGCGAACATAGGCTCATACACTTTACGGAACATCTCTGGCTTCACGGAAGACTTTACGATGGCATCGATTTCAGCATCATCTGGCCAAATATCTTGCAGGCGAATTTCTTTTCCCTCCACCACTGCCAGCACATCTTTTTCAATATCAAAGCGTATCGTTCCCGCAATCGCATACGCCACTACCAAAGGCGGTGAGGCGAGGAAGGCTTGTTTTGCATACGGATGAATACGGCCATCAAAATTGCGGTTGCCCGACAAGACCGCCGTGGCGTATAAATCGCGTTGAATAATTTCTTGCTGTATGAGCGGATCGAGCGCACCCGACATGCCATTGCACGAGGTGCAGGCATAGCCCACCACACCAAATCCTAGTGCTTCTAAATCGCCCATCAAGCCCGCTTCTTCCAGATACAAAGTCACCGCTTTCGAGCCCGGCGCTAAAGAAGTTTTCACCCAAGGCTTACGACTCAAACCAAGACGATTTGCATTGCGTGCCAACAGCGCAGCGGCAATCACATTGCGTGGATTGGAGGTATTGGTGCAACTGGTAATGGCGGCGATAATCACGGCACCATCGGGCATTTGATTCGGCACATTATCCCAAGCAGCAGCAATTCCCTTGGCCGCCAAATCGGCCGTGGCAACGCGGGCATGTGGATTGGAAGGCCCTGCCATATTGCGCACCACGCTGGCCAAATCAAATTGCAAAACGCGTTCGTATTCAACTTTGGCCAAACTATCAGACCATAGCCCTGTGTGTTTCGCATAGGTCTCGACCAGCGCGATTTGCTCGTCGGCGCGACCGGTCAATTTCAAATAGGTGATGGTTTGCTCGTCGATAGAAAACATCGCCGCCGTTGCGCCATATTCCGGTGCCATATTCGAGATAGTGGCGCGATCACCTAGAGTCAAGGCTGCCGCGCCGACACCATAAAATTCAAGATAAGCACCCACCACTTTGGCTTTGCGCAAAAATTCCGTCAAGGCCAACACGATGTCGGTGGCGGTAATGCCCGCTTGCGGCCGGCCGAGTAATTCGACGCCGATAATATCGGGCAAACGCATCCAAGAAGCGCGTCCCAACATGACGTTTTCTGCTTCCAGTCCACCCACACCTATTGCGATCACGCCCAGCGCATCGACATGCGGTGTGTGACTATCAGTGCCGACCAAGGTATCAGGAAAAGCCACGCCATTTTGCGCATGAATCACGGGCGACATACGCTCCAAATTAATCTGATGCATGATGCCATTACCCGGCGGTATCACCTCCACATTCTTAAAGGCGAGCTTGGTCCAATTGATGAAATGGAAGCGATCTTCATTGCGTCTATCTTCGATCGCGCGATTTTTTTCAAATGCATCGGGATCAAAACCGCCACACTCCACCGCCAGCGAATGATCGACGATTAATTGCACCGGCACCACCGGATTGACTTGCGCCGGATCACCACCCTGCTCGGCAATCGCATCGCGCAAACCGGCCAGATCGACCAAAGCAGTCTGACCCAAAATATCATGGCACACGACACGCGCCGGAAACCAGGGGAAATCCAGGTCACGCTTGCGTTCGATTAATTGTTTTAAGGAGTCAGTCAAACTGGCGGGATTACAGCGCCGTACTAAATTCTCAGCCAGCACTCGTGAGGTATAGGGCAGCTTGTCATAAGCCCCCGCTGCGATGGCTTCAACGGCTGCGCGCGCATCGAAAAAATCGAGTTGAGTACCGGGAAGTTGTTTGCGAAATTGTGTGTTCATAGTGTTGTCCATATATTTTCTTGAAACCTCTCAACACAGAGGCACAGAGGCACAGAGGAGAAGCGGAGAGAAGCAAGAAAATTTCTCGATAATACAAACTTCGACATTTACGTCAAACTTAAAAATCGCAAAGAAGTGAAAAAAAACTCCTGTACTTCTCTGTGTCTCCGTGCCTCTGTGTTGAGAGGTTTTAAAAAAATTAAAATTTTTATTTACGGTCTTTCAGCGCCACAAAGGCCAAATCTTCAGGTCCCACATAATTGGCGCTAGGGCGGATAATTTTATTGTCGATACGTTGTTCGATCACATGCGCCGACCAGCCTGAAGTGCGGGCGATCACGAAGAGCGGCGTAAACATCGCGGTCGGTACGC
>JAHFQV010000062.1 GCA_023259175.1 Oxalobacteraceae bacterium
CACTACCACTTCAATCATCCAAAGTCGCATCCAACTCTGGAAACAAAATTTCCGTGTAACCGAATTTCGTCAAATCTTTAATGCGCATAGGGTAAAGTATGCCGTTTAGATGATCGCATTCGTGCTGTACGACACGAGCATGAAAGCCGTTCACTTCTCGCACAATTTCTTGTCCGTATTGATCAAATCCTCGGTAGCTTACGCTGCTCCAACGCGGCACCAAGCCGCGCATACCGGGAACGGATAAGCAGCCTTCCCAAGCATCATCGGTTTCACTTCCTATCGGTGTGATAATGGGATTAATTAAGACTGTTTCGGGTACATTCGGTGCGTCTGGATATCGCGAATTTTTTTTAAAACCAAAAATCACCAATTGCAAATTAACCCCAATTTGCGGTGCAGCCAGTCCTGCGCCGTTGGCGTCTTGCATGGTTTCAAACATATCGGCGATTAGTTGATGTAACTCCGCCGTATCAAAGTCCTGCACCTGTTCCGCAATGCGTAAGAGGCGTTGGTCGCCCATTTTGAGTATCGGATAAATCATCCTCGTCTCCCCAAAAAATTAGTGATCCATCAATTCACGCAAGTAAAGCGCGAACTCTTCGCCCACGTCAGGATGGCGCAAACCCAAAGCGACACTGGCTTTGAGGTAGCCTAATTTCGAGCCGCAATCGTAACGCCGCGCATCACAACGATAAGCGTAGACCGGGTCATCCTTGAGCATGGCTGCGATGCCATCGGTCAATTGAATTTCACCGCCAGAACCTTTGCCTAACTTTTCCAGATAATTAAAAATCTTCCCCGATAAAACGTAACGGCCTGCCACCGCCAAAGTGGACGGTGCACTTTCTGGGGAAGGTTTTTCAACGATGCCGTGCATACGTTCTAAATTTTCTTTGTAGGCCGTGCCGCTGACAATTCCGTATTGATTGGTAAATTGGCGCAGAACTTCTTGCACAGCGACGATACTACCGCCCTCTTGTTCATAGATGGCCGCCATCTGCGCGATCACCCCTTTTTGCCCAACGGGCACATCCATTAAATCGTCAGCCAACAAAACCGCAAAGGGCTCATCCCCAATCACTGGGCGGGCACAGAGCACTGCATGTCCCAAACCTAAAGCGGCGGGCTGACGTATGTAAATACAATTGATGGTGCTTGGAATAACATTACGCACAATGTCGAGCAAAGCATGTTTGCCTGCCACTTCCAATTCATTTTCAAGTTCGTAAGCGGTGTCGAAATGGTCTTCAATGGCACGCTTATTTCGTCCTGTGATAAAAACCATTTCGGTAATACCCGCTTCAACCGCTTCTTCAACCGCATATTGAATTAAGGGCTTATCGACAACGGACAACATTTCCTTGGGTTGCGCTTTGGTCGCGGGAAGAAATCTGCTTCCAAAACCGGCGACTGGGAAAACTGCTTTTTTAATTTTTCTCATTGAAGTTCCATCCTACCTTTACTTGTTATCTGTTCAGTCTTGGCACATTTCCAAAAGATCCGTTTCGCTCAGTACAGTAATGCCCAGTTCGCGCGCTTTCAATAGCTTGCTTCCGGCATCGTCGCCGGCGACCACGAAATGCGTTTTTTTCGACACTGATCCGGCAATTTTTCCGCCATTTTTTTCAATCAAAGCGCTGGCTTGTTCTCGACTCAAGGTAGGCAAAGTTCCGGTCAACACAATGCTCTTCCCCGCAAAAACAGCCGAGGACAAATCCAGCGCTTCGACTTGGGGCCAATGGATGCCCGCCGCGATCAATTGGCGCACCAGTTCTACGTTTAAAGTGTCGGAAAAATAGTGGAGGATAGATTGCGCCACGACAGGGCCTACATCATTCACTTGCAAAAGCTGCTCTTCATTTGCAGCCATTAAATGGTCCATATCGCGAAAATGCTTCGCTAAATCTTTTGCTGTTGACTCGCCCACATGCCGGATGCCGAGCGCATAAATAAATCTCGGCAAACTCGTTGCTTTGGAATTTTCTAAAGCGAGCAGAATATTTTGGGCAGACTTTTCGGCCATGCGATCAAGTTCACTCAAACCCAACACGCCGAGTTTATAGAAATCGGCGGCGGTCGTAACCACATTTTTATCGACCAACTGTTCGATTAATTGCTCACCCAAGCCTTCGATATTGAGCGCCTTGCGTGAAGCAAAATGAAATAAACCGCCTTTGCGTTGCGCCGCACATTTAAGCCATCCGCCACTACAGCGCGCAATCGTCTCATCCTGCACTTTCACGATAGCAGAGCCGCACACCGGGCAGTGTTCAGGTAAGAGGAAGCTAGTCGTATGAAGTGGGCGTTGATCGAGTACGCTGGCAACGACTTCTGGAATGACATCCCCTGCACGACGCACAATGACGGTGTCACCAACGCGGATGTCTTTTCTCAGAACTTCTTCTTCATTATGCAAAGTCGCATTGGTCACGGTAACGCCCCCGACAAATACCGGTGCTAAGCGTGCCACTGGGGTAATCGCACCGGTTCTGCCGACTTGAACTTCAATATCCAACACTTGAGTCAGGGCTTCTTCGGCCGGGAATTTATGGGCAATCGCAAAACGCGGCGCACGCGAGACAAAGCCCAAACGCGCTTGCTCTGCAAAACGATTGACTTTGTACACGACACCGTCAATTTCATAAGCCAACTGGGTGCGACGCAATTGAATCCCACGGTAAAATTCGAGTAGATTCGCAGCGCCCTGAACAATCGCGCTTTCTTGGCAAGTGGGAATGCCGATTTGCCGATACCAGTCGAGCAAAGCACGATGCGAAGCGGGCTTTTCTGCGCCTTCCAAATACCCAATGCCGTAGGCAAAAAAACCTAGGCTCCGCTGTGCGGTAATTTTAGGGTCGAGTTGTCGGAGGCTACCTGCGGCCGCATTGCGTGGGTTGGCGAACTCTTTTGCCTCATTCTCACGCTGGCGCTGATTGAGTGTTTCAAAATCCGCTTTAAACATCAACACCTCGCCACGCACATCCAAAATAGCGGGTGGATTTTCGCATTGCAAACGCAAAGGAATGCTGCGAATAGTACGGATATTTTCAGTCACATCCTCGCCGGTCGTCCCGTCGCCACGCGTTGCAGCTTGCGTAAAAACGCCATCGATGTAACGCAGATTAATCGCCAGTCCATCGAATTTCAAATCGATCGCGTACTCAATTTCACCTTGTGTTTCCAGTCCCTCACGCACACGTCGATCAAACGCGAGCACGTCCTCGTCTTCAAAACCATTATTTAGCGAGAGCATGGGTATGGCATGCTGTACTTGGGAAAACTCCGTTAAGGCGGCGCCTCCGATGCGCGAAGTCGGACTGTCTTCGGTCTTTAAATCCGGAAATTCGATTTCAATTTTTTGTAGGCGCTGAAACAAGCGATCATATTCAGCATCGGGTATGGTTGGCGCATCTAAATTGTAATAGCGATGAGCGTGTAAATGGAGCGCCGCCCGCAGGCTTTGTGCTTCTTGCGACCATTCTTCTGCTGTACGCAGTTCGTCATTCTTATTGTCATGAGCGACTACGCCAAATAATTCATTTTGCATGATGCTAAATTTGCCTAGCTAAAAAGTCGTTTAGCTCTGCGCGAACCCGCAGGAACTTCGGCGCGTGCCATTGTCTGATAAAAATCCCTTACTTGGTCTGCTATTTCGGCCAAAGCTTCTTTTGAAATAGCTTGCTGACTATCGTCCACTACGCTCCCTCCTAAACGTGTCGCGAGATTTCGAGCGCAGGCGGACATCGTGCCAAACGCGTCGGAATCAGGTGCGACACAAGGCACATCCAATAAAAGCGTTAGGCGTGCAGTGACGGTTTCGCTGGCACTGACATTGGTGGATAAGGTAAATAGATTGCCCACGTCACCATCAGGCATGACCAAGCGCCCATCGGGTCGCACATCGAAACCTTGTTTTTCCAATGCGCTTAGCAGCGTCGTAATATCCCAAGGTGCGCCATTGGCCGCGATATTGACGCTCAGTTGGGCATCGTGTCCGGCGACGAATTGTTGCAACTCCCGAGCATTGGACATCACTTGATTCATATCCGGAATATCGGGATGAGCATTTAAACGATCTGCGATTTCACGAATTTTACTCACAAATTCTGAATACTCAAGTTCGTTCAAAGGACCGCTGCGGTTAACCATTTGTATGCCCGCAAACAGAGTCGTATATTTTCCGCCATGGGCGATTTCCGCGCGCTCTCCCTGATGCGATAAGCCGATAAAATTAACTGCCTTGCGCCCGACAAAGTTCAAACCACTGGTTTCGAGTAGGAGCTTTTCGCCGCGTATTGGTGACTCAAACTCAACCGCGATGACACAATCGATTAAATCATCCACCGACAATAATTGCTCGTCATACTCAATCTGGGCTGCGGCCTTACGCTCAGCTTCTTCGCCCTGTATTTGTAGCGATTCGTCAAACTCATCTGGTGTGGGCATTTGCGGTTCTTGTCGTCCCGCATTCGAGTCCGACTTTGGGTTCATTAGCACATCGTCGTGCGAGCCCATAAATGCGCGATCCACACTTTTTTTAGCACGATATTCTTGCCAGCGATTGTAAATCACCAGAACCAGAATAAAGGCCACACCGGCCGCCACCAGACTCCATTGAAAATCAGTCATACTATCCATATCTATTTTTTACCTTGTTCATGCCTCAGCGAAAAAAGCGAAGAAAATTGATCGCTTCAGGTTTCCCCCACCAAACTCACAGCCGATTCCATATCAACCGCAACAATACGCGAAACACCCTGCTCTTGCATAGTCACACCGATCAATTGCTGCGCCATTTCCATCGCAATCTTATTGTGGGAAATAAATAAAAACTGTGTGTTGGAAGACATCCGCTTCACCATATTACAAAAACGCTCTGTGTTCGAATCATCCAAAGGCGCATCCACCTCATCGAGCAAGCAGAAAGGTGCCGGATTCAGTTGAAACATAGAAAATACCAAAGCGGTCGCGGTCAGGGCTTTTTCGCCACCGGAAAGTAAATGAATTGTGGCGTTTTTCTTGCCCGGCGGTTGTGCCATCACCTGTACGCCGGAATCTAAAATTTCATCCCCCGTCATGATGAGCTTGGCCTGTCCACCACCAAACAAAATTGGAAAGAGTTCGGCAAAATGAAGATTCACGCGATTGAAGGTATCTTGCAACAAATCTCGCGTTTCAATATCGATTTTATGGATAGCGTCCTGCAAAGTCGTAATCGCTTCGGTCAAATCAGCAAACTGCGAATCGAGGAAGGTTTTGCGCTCGGTCGCTTGCGCCAATTCGTCTAGTGCCGCTAAGTTGACCGCCCCGAGTGCCGCAATCGCATTGGTCAAACGAGTCACTTCACCTTGCAAATAAGAAGGTTTGAGATCCTCATGCAACTTGCTTTCTAGTGCAACTTCGTCCACTTCAAAATTGCGCAATTGTTCCTCATATTGTTCCTGATTCAAACGCGCCGCTTGCTCTTTGAGTTGCAATTCAACGATGCGGTCACGCGCTGGCTGCAAACTCCGTTCAACTTGCATCTTCGCTTCTTCTGCATGGCGCAATTTTTGCGTCAACTGGTCGAGCTCGTGTCGAGCATCGGCCAACACGCGTTCTTGATCGCTGCGTTTTTCTAATAAAGACTGTAGTCCTGCTTGCGCCGTTTGTTCGTCCATGCTTTCAAGTTCTAGTTGCCCTTGCTGCATATTGGCGAATAATTGTGAAGCTTGTTCCAAGGCAGTTGCGATACTACGTTTGAGTTCCTCGATTTTTACGCGATGGGTTTTCTCGGCAAAAGTTGCTTCTTGCGCCGACAATTCAAGATCGCGCAAACGCGCACGCGCGTCGTTCAAATGCTGCTCTTTTTCCAGAAACACGGTCTGCTCATCTTCATGGGATTCTTGCAGCTTGGCCAAATCAAT
The DNA here is from genome assembly GCA_023259175.1 of Oxalobacteraceae bacterium. Classification (GTDB taxonomy): domain Bacteria; phylum Pseudomonadota; class Gammaproteobacteria; order Burkholderiales; family Burkholderiaceae_D; genus Undibacterium. The sequence goes on from JAHFQV010000062.1 coordinate 5,910, forward strand.
GTCCAAGGTTTCAAACCGACTTTCCGATTCCACGCGTGCTTGCTGCTGCTCTTGTTCTTGTTCTGCAATTTCAGTGAGGTCGGTCAGAATTTGTGTACTACGTTGATTGTAACGGGCCTGCACTTCCGACAATTTCATCACCTCTATCTGCAAACCATGATGCGTCTGGGTCAAGCCCGTGACGCGGCTACGTAAGTCTTGCAAAGTCTGCGATGCCTGACTGAGCTGGGCCTCCGCGCGAATAGCGCGGGTCTTCCCTTCGTCGGCTAACAAGTGTTGTGCGCGACTTTGTTTGGCGATATTGTCGATTTCATGTTGCCGCGCCAGCATTCCATCCTGCTCCGAATCGGCTGCGTAAAAGCGCACGCTGGAAGCGGCAATCATGTGACCTTCACGGCTGATCAATACCGCGCCAACAGGCAGCCGACTACGCTGTGCAAACGCACTCGCGATATCGTTGGCAATATACACGCCATGCAACCAATCTTGCATCACACAACGCACACCGGCATCATTCATTTGCAGCAAGGACAGTAAGGACGTTAAACCATCTATCGGCGCGATAGGTGCTTGCACTGACGGTGAATACACGGCCATTTTGGCAGGCGGTGCATCGTTAAAAAAAGCTTTTGCCCAATCGAGATTCGACATTTCCAAGGCCGATGTGCGCTCTCGCAAAACCGCTTCTAAAGCCGTTTCCCAACCCGCTTCAATCTGCACTTTTTGCCAAAGTTTAGGCAGTTTTTCTAGCTCATGTTTCGTCAGCCAAGCTTGCGCTTTTCCTTGGCTTTCTATCTTTTCCTGCAAAGATTTCAGCGCCGCCAAACGTGCATCGAGTTGTGCCGATAAGGCTGAGTCGCGATTAACCTGATCCTGTGCATTGCGGCGTTCTTCTTCAATTTGAGGGTGGCGTTCTTGAGCTTCCTCAAGCTGCATTCGGGTCTCTTCCAGTATTTGCTGCTTTTCCTCTAATTGCTGATTCAAATTCTGCAAATGACTGATGTCGGGCATTACCAAGCCCTGTTGCTCCTGACTTAAACGCTCGCGCCGCACGGCCAAGGTATTGAGAATATTCGAGGCATTGCGTTGATGCGCGGATTCGAGCTCAATCTGCTGTTGCATCTGCATGATTTTGGCCCGCGACTCGGTCGTTTTCAGTTGCGCGTCACGCCAGATTTTTTCTAGGCCAGGAATTTTCTCATGCTGTTGCTGACAACTTTCTTGCGCTTGCTCACTGCGCATTGCCAGCTCTTCCACATGCATCTCGGCATCGGATAAATCGTCTTGAAATTGCTGTCCTTGACGCTGCCATTGATCACGTTGCGCAGAGAGCGAACTCAATTGTGATTGCAAACGAGACCGCGACTCGATCACAAACTTAATTTGCGCTTCTAAACTGCCGATCTCCGCATTGGTTTGATATAAATGGCCTTGCGCCTGATGCATCTTGTCGCCAACGGCGTAATGCATCTGCCGCATTTGCTCAAGCTCAAGCTCGACGTGGCGCAATTTTGCAGTCTGCTCTTCTAATTCGAGCTGACATTTTTCGATTTCCGCAAAATATTTTTTCTGTTCAGTGGCCGCTTCCCGCTTGCGCAGCAGCCATAAGAGTTTTTGTTTTTCTTCTTGATCTGCCTGCAAAGCGTGGTATTTATTCGCGACCACCGCTTGGGCATCGAGTTTTTCCAAATTATTATTGAGCTCACGCAAAATATCTTCCACGCGCACCAAATTTTCGTGGGTATCGTGAATCCGGTTTTCGGTTTCGCGACGACGTTCTTTATAACGTGAAACGCCTGCTGCTTCCTCTAAGAAAACACGCAACTCCTCCGGGCGCGACTCGATAATCCGCGAAATCATACCCTGGCCAATGATGGCGTAAGCACGCGGGCCCAAACCGGTTCCGAGGAAAATATCTTGAATATCCCGCCGCCGCACCGGCTGACTATTGATGTAATAAGTCGATGTCCCATCACGGGTTAAGGTGCGTTTAACGGCAATTTCGGCGTATTGGCTCCACTGCCCCGCTGCCTTACCCAGACTATTATCAAACACCAGCTCGACCGAAGAACGACCCGCCGGCTTGCGGTGGGTAGAGCCATTAAAAATAACGTCCTGCATGGATTCACCACGCAACTCGGATGCCTTAGACTCGCCCAAAACCCAGCGAACTGCGTCGATGATATTGGATTTCCCGCAGCCATTGGGACCTACCACGCCGACTAGCTGACCTGGAACCTGAAAATGCGTAGGGTCTACAAAGGATTTAAATCCGGATAGTTTAATAGAAGTTAATCGCACTTTATTCTTATCGATTGTTCTTTAGGTGAAATCCACAATGGGTCATAATTTGCATGGCTTAAGCGCTTCGCAAAAGCAAGCCATGGCCTTTCCTTACAGCTGCAGACGAATCAAGACAGGGCATATTCGCCAACAAAGACCCAACATCATAACATTTTGCCAGTTCAAACCATAGGGATAAGCAGAGAGCGCTATAATAGCGATTCGCTCAAATCATGCAAGCCTGCGGACTTTTTTTGCAACTTGACAAATGGCCGCAGGGTCTGGCAGGTATGCAAAAAATAATTACTTTCCGCGCGCTGTTTTAGATCAAACTAAAGACGACACTCAAGTGAATCCCCATCTCGACCTATTGCAAGCTTATCCGTTTGAAAAATTAAAACGCCTGTTCGCCGACATCACGCCCAATCCGGCCTACCGTCCTATCAGCCTAGGTTTGGGTGAGCCCAAACACGCGACACCCGCTTTGATCAAACAAGCCATGACCGAACATCTTGATGGCTTAGCGAATTATCCAGCGACTGCAGGCAGCCTAGCACTACGCAAAGCCATCGCCGCTTGGCTTGGGGCACGGTATGCGATTCCAACACCAGATGCACAAACGCAAATTCTCCCCGTCAATGGCTCACGCGAGGCACTTTTTTCGCTGGCTCAAGCCGTGGTCGATAGCGCCTCACCACGCCTCCAGAAAGCAGGGGCAGGGGAAAAACCGATCGTCATGTGTCCGAATCCCTTCTATCAAATCTACGAAGGCGCGACTTATCTTGCAGGCGCTGAACCCTATTTCGCGAACGCAGACCCCGAACGAAATTTCGCCCCCGATTACAGCGCCGTCCCCGAAGAAATTTGGCAACGCACCCAATTGCTCTACGTTTGTTCGCCCGGCAATCCAACAGGCGCGGTGCTCAATTTGAAAGACTGGGAAGAATTATTCGCACTTTCTGATCGTTATGGCTTTGTGATTGCCGCCGACGAATGCTATTCCGAAATCTACTTTACTGATCAAGCGCCCTTGGGTAGCCTCTCAGCAGCACGCCAACTTGGGCGTGACGATTTCCGTGGCTTAATTTCACTCTCAAGTTTGTCCAAGCGCTCAAACGTTCCCGGAATGCGCTCAGGCTTTGTGGCGGGCGACGCAAACCTCATCGCAAAATTTTTACTTTATCGCACCTATCATGGGGGTGCGATGTCGCCGACGATACAAGCGGCCTCGATTGCCGCTTGGCAGGACGAACAGCATGTAGTCGAAAATCGTGCCTTGTACACCACCAAATTTGCCCAAGTCACCCCGCTCTTACAAGAAGTGCTCGATGTACAATTGCCCGATGCAGCTTTTTATCTTTGGGCGCGCGTGAATCAACAGATCGCCATCTCCGATACCGAATTCGCGCAAGGTCTCTACCGAGACTATAATGTGACTGTTCTACCCGGCAGTTATTTAGCCCGCGAGGCGCATGGCATCAATCCTGGACAAAATCGGATACGCTTGGCCTTGGTCGCCGAAGTTGAAGAATGCATGGAGGCTGCGAATCGTATTGTCGCTTTTACTCGCGATTTAATCAAAAATGCGTCCTGAAGAATTTTCCAACTGCATTCGAAGCTGTCTTTGAATCTCAATCTTAAACCAATACCTATTCCTCTCACTTAAAACTGAACGTCATGACTCAACAATTACAGAACATTATCGATCAAGCTTGGGAAGACCGCGCCAATTTTTCACCTAAGAATGCTCCTACAGAATTGCGTGAAGCCGTCGCCCACGTACTCGAACAACTTGATTCAGGCAGCTTACGTGTCGCGCAAAAAATCGACGGCCAATGGCAAGTGAATCAATGGATAAAAAAAGCGGTTTTGCTGTCCTTCCGACTGGAAGATAATATCTGTATGCCCTCAGGCGAACACATGCAGTTCTTCGACAAAGTACCCACCAAATTTGCCAATTACACTGCGGAAGATTTCGCACGGGGCGGCTTTCGTGTGGTTCCGCCTGCAGTCGCGCGCCGTGGTAGCTTCATTGCTAAGAACGTGGTCTTGATGCCCTCCTACGTCAATATCGGCGCTTATGTTGACGAGGGTGCGATGGTCGATACTTGGGCGACCGTCGGCTCTTGCGCGCAAATTGGTAAGAACGTACATTTATCCGGCGGGGTCGGCATAGGCGGCGTGCTCGAACCTATGCAAGCGAATCCAACGATCATCGAAGACAACTGTTTTATCGGTGCGCGTTCAGAAGTCGTCGAAGGCGTTATCGTAGAAGAGAACTCGGTCATTTCCATGGGTGTGTATATCGGCCAATCGACCAAAATTTATGACCGCGCAACGGGCGAAGTGAGCTACGGACGTATTCCATCTGGCTCAGTAGTCGTTTCCGGCAACCTTCCTTCTGCTTGCGGAAAATACAGCTTGTACTGTGCGGTCATCGTTAAACGTGTAGACGCACAAACCCGTTCCAAAACTAGCATTAACGAATTGCTGCGCGGCGCCTAATACTAAATAGAACACAATAAGCTACAGGGAAAGAGAGAAAAATATGGCAATGGATCGCTTATTCCAGTTAATGAAAGAAAAAAATTCTTCGGACATGTTTTTCGCTCTGAACTCGCCCATACATTTGAAAATCAATGGGCAGCTACTCCCTATTAACCAGCAAAAAATGGATGAGGCTAATATTTTGGCCTTGCTATCCGAAGTCGTTTCGCCCGAACATATGCAAGAACTTAAACGGGAAAATGAACTGAATATTGGTATCGGTGCACCTGGCATAGGGCGTTTTCGTTTATCGGCCTTTCGCCAACGTGGCAGTATTTCAGCCGTGTTTCGTTTTGTGCCGAATCAAATTCCGGAGATTGGCTCGCTCAATTTACCGCCGGTTCTTTCTGAACTTGTCATGGAAAAACGCGGCCTAATTTTATTGGTCGGCGCAACAGGCTCAGGAAAATCGACAACCATTGCTTCCATGTTGGACTATCGCAATCTAACGAGAACCGGTCACATTCTGACCATCGAAGACCCGATTGAATATCTCTTTACGAGTAAAAAATCGATTGTCAATCAACGCGAAGTTGGTAGCGATTCCGAAAGTCTAAAAACAGCGCTGCGCAACTCTTTACGGCAAGCACCCGATTGTATTTTAATCGGCGAGATACGTGACCTAGAAACCATGAACGCAGCGATTGCCTATGCTCAATCAGGTCACTTAGTCGTCGCCACACTGCATGCCAATAATAGCTATCAGGCATTGAACCGGATTATCAGTTTCTTCCCAATTGAAAATCGCAGCGCGCTCTTACTCGACTTGGCATCTGCAATCAAGGCGATTATTTCGCAACGCTTAATTCGCTCGGTCAGTGGCGGTCGTTGTCCCGCGGTTGAAATTATGCTTAACACTCGTTACGTCGCCGAGTTAATCGAGCAGGGTAATATTTTTCAGATTAAAGAAGCGATAGAAAAAAGTCTGGCGCCGGGTTCGCAAACCTTTGAGCGCGCGCTGTTAACGCTGATCAAAGATGGCCTCATCACCCAAGACGAAGGTCTCGCCAACGCCGACTCGGCCAACAATTTATTATGGCTCATCAATAACGAACAAAGTTTATCGGTCAATGCCAAACCCGAGCCAGAACCCGAACCAGAAATCAAAGAACAAGCGACTTTCACTGAATTTACGCTCTCGATTTAAAAATGAAGAACACAAAATCCGCTAGCTCCGCTACCTCCATCACCCTATTTGGCATTCCCAATTGCGACACCGTCAAAAAAGCACGCACTTGGCTAGAAGCGCAAGCGATCCCCGTCCATTTTCATAATTTCAAAAAAGACGGCCTGAATCAGGCCACGGTCGAGGCTTGGTTAGAAACACAGAGTCTCGATGTACTCATCAATCGCAAAGGAACGACTTGGCGCGCGCTCAGCGACGCACAAAAACAATTAGCCGATGAAAAACACAGTGCGATTGCTTTGATCTTGGCACAACCCTCACTCATTAAACGCCCAGTTTTGCAAATTGAAACTAGCCAAAATTGCGTCGTGCAAGTCGGCTTTAATGAAGCGCTTTACCAATCAACATTTCAAACCCAAATCTAACATGAGCAAAACTCTCGCCCTAACCGAACAACTCATCGCGCTTGACTCGGTCACGCCCGAAGACAAAGGCTGCCAACAAACTTTGATCGGCTTATTAGAAGCACTGGGTTTTGAATGCGAAACCATCTTGTCGGGTGATGTCACCAATCTATGGGCAAGACGCGGGGCCACGCAACCTTTATTGGTCTTTGCTGGACACACCGATGTGGTGCCGACCGGCCCTGTCGCGCAATGGCAATCACAACCTTTCACACCCACCCATAGAGAGGGGAAACTCTACGGCAGAGGGGCGGCTGACATGAAAACATCGATCGCGGCATTTGTCGTCGCCACCGAGGAATTTGTCACCCAACATCCCGATCATCACGGCTCTATCGGTTTTCTGATTACCAGCGACGAAGAAGGACCGGCCACGGATGGCACGGTCATCGTTTGCAATCGACTCAAAGAGCGTGGCGTGCAGATCGATTATTGCATCGTCGGTGAACCAACTTCCAGCGAAGTTTTGGGCGACACCATAAAAAATGGACGGCGTGGCACCATGTCGGGAAAACTCACGGTCAAAGGTGTGCAAGGACATATCGCCTACCCGCATTTAGCCGCCAATCCTATTCATCTAGCGGCACCTGCGCTAAGCCAATTGGTGCGAGAAATTTGGGATCAGGGTAACGAATATTATCTGCCCACCTCCTGGCAAATGTCGAATATCCACGGCGGCACGGGTGCATCAAATGTCATTCCCGGCGAAGTGGTCATTGACTTTAATTTCCGTTTTTCCACCGCCAGCACAGCCGAAGGTTTACAGGCCAGAGTGCAGAGTATTCTCGATCAACACGGCTTGCAATACGACTTAAAATGGACCATAGGTGGTCATCCCTTCTTAACTCCCAAAGGCAGTCTCAGCGACGCGCTAAGCCGAGCGATCTTCGATGAAACCGGTGTGCGAACAGAACTATCCACCACTGGCGGCACTTCGGACGGGCGCTTCATCGCGCGCATTTGCCCACAGGTGGTGGAATTTGGCCCGCCCAATGGCAGCATCCATAAAATTGACGAGCACATTGAATTGCGCTACATCGACCCGCTTAAAAATATTTACCGACGCAGCTTAGAAGCGCTTTTGTTAAACCCTTAGGCGTGTAAATAGTGCGCCCCCAAAAAAAATGGACAAGCGTTTTGCATCAGTTCACGAAATTTATAGAGACCCCATCATGACTAGCAGCACACTCCCCTTTCAAACTCTGCGCGATTTGCTGCGTTATGCCGTGACTCGTTTCAATACAGCGCATTTATTTTTCGGGCATGGAAGCGCCAATGCGCTCGACGAAGCGGCCTACCTTTTATTGCACACACTTAAGCTACCCTTGGATAAAATCGATCCTTTTTTAGAGGCTCGCTTACTTCCCGAAGAAATCGATGCACTGCTTGCCGTCATTGAGCGACGTGCTACAGATCGAGTTCCAGCGTCGTATATTACCAATGAGGCTTGGTTAGGCACTTACAATTTCTATGTCGATGAAAGGGTGATCGTGCCGCGCTCTTTCATCGCGGAACTGATACCAGAGCGCTTTTCGCCTTGGGTACAGGAACCAGAATTGGTAACCGATATTTTGGAACTGTGTACGGGCTCAGGCTGCCTGCCCATCATGCTGGCGGACGCTTTCTATAACGCCCAAGTCGATGCCGTTGATATTTCAGCAGCGGCCTTAGAAGTCGCGAAAAAAAATGTCGCGACTTACGAATTGAACGACAGGATCAATTTAATTGAGTCGGATTTGTACACACAAGTACCGGATAAAAAATACGACCTCATCATCAGCAATCCGCCTTACGTCAATGCCAATTCTATGCGCAATTTACCCAAGGAATATTTGCACGAACCGCAAATCGCATTGGCGGGCGGCGAAGATGGCATGGACTTGGTCAGAAAAATTGTCGCCGGTGCGGCAAGCCGCCTCAAACCCAATGGCCTCTTAATGATAGAAATCGGCAACGAACGGATTTTCGCCGAAGAAGCTTTTGCAGAATACGGCCTCACCTGGCTTTCCACCAGCGCCGGCGACGACATGGTATTTATGCTGAGCGCTGAGCAGTTACAGGAAAGCGAGTAGGACATCTACGCTTAATATTTTTCTTAAAGATTAAACTTCTAAAACCATAGACGCAGAGACGCAGAGAAAAACCTAAATTCGTGTAAAACCTCCTGCATCACGGGAACGACACGGAAACGACATCCAGGAATTGAGTCTTGGTTTTCTAAATCTGCCATTGGTCTTTGTTTGGTTTTTCTTCTTGCTCTTTCTGTGCTTTCTGTACCGCTATGTTTTTGTGTGCAGAAATTTCATATTTAACCGATTCACATTTTCTCAATCAACAATGATACGTCTTTCGCAAGTCATCCTCGCCCGTGGCACCAAACCTCTTTTCGATAGCGTCGATGTCACGCTCAACCCCGGTGACAAGATTGGTCTCATCGGTTCCAACGGTGCGGGCAAATCGAGTTTATTTGCCATGTTACGTGGCGAGCTTCATCCAGATCAAGGCAGTATCGATTTTCCAGCCAAATGGCAATTAGCCCACGTCGCACAAGAAACGCCGGCACTCGACCGCAGCGCCATCGACTACGCAATCGACGGCGACACGACTTTACGCAAGCTCGAAGCACAACTAAGTGAATTAGAAGCACAAGCCGAATCGACTGAAAACGGACTGGCGATTGCCGATATCTACGGCGCGTTGGCCGATGCAGATGCCTACACGGTGCGTTCTCGTGGCGAACAATTATTGCTGGGCCTGGGATTTAGCCTAGCGCAAATGGAACAAAGTGTCGCGAGTTTTTCAGGCGGTTGGCGCATGCGTTTAAATTTGGCGCAAGCCTTAATGTGTAAATCCGATTTATTGCTACTCGATGAGCCCACCAACCATCTCGATCTCGATGCGATTATTTGGCTAGAAGATTGGCTCAAGCGCTATGCCGGTACGCTCATTATTATCTCGCACGATAGAGATTTTTTAGATGGTGTGGTGAATGTGATTGTGCATATCGATGAGCGCAAACTTAAACGTTATTCGGGTAATTACTCGGCCTTTGAAAGACAGCGTGCAGCACAAATTATTTTGGCACAAAGCGCGATCGAAAAACAGACCCGCAAACGCGCCCACTTACAATCTTTCATTGATCGCTTTGCCGCAAAAGCCACCAAAGCGAGACAAGCACAAAGCCGTATTAAAGCATTAGAACGTATGGAAGAACTTGCTCCCTTACGTGCGGCGGCCGAATTTTCGTTTGAATTTCGCGAGCCCTTAAGCGCCCCCAATCCTATGCTAGTAATGGATGAAGTCGATTGCGGTTATCGTATTGAGTCGGAAAGCGATTACAGTTTCAGTGAAAAGAAAATCGTCGGCAATGTCAAGTTCTCACTCCAAATTGGACAGCGTATCGGCCTTTTGGGCATCAACGGCGCGGGTAAATCGACGCTGATCAAAACCATCGTCGGCGAATTACCGCCGCTCACAGGGCAGATCACCACCGGCAAGGGCTTATCCATCGGCTATTTCGCGCAGCATCAAGTTGAAATGCTCAGGCATGATGAATCACCTTTATGGCATCTGGCACACATTGCGCCCGATGTGCGCGAACAAGAACTGCGTAATTTTTTGGGTGGATTTAATTTTCCTGGCAATATGGTGACCAGCCCCATCGCCCCTTTTTCGGGCGGTGAAAAAGCGCGTTTAGCCTTAGCCATGATCGTCTGGCAGCGCCCAAATTTACTGCTGCTCGATGAACCGACCAACCACCTCGATTTAGAAACACGCGAAGCGCTCACTGAAGCCTTGGCGCAGTTTGAAGGCACGCTGGTAGTGGTCTCACATGACCGTCATCTACTACGCGCAACCACAGATCAATTTATCATCGTCGCCGATGGGCGCTTACTGCCTTTCGATGGCGACTTGGACGACTATAAAAATTGGCTCTATCAGACCAAACTTGAACAGGCAAACGCTGCTAATACGGCGCTGCCAGAAAAAAGTTTAGAAAAGAAAGAAGCTTTACCGCAAGTGCAAGCCGTACCCAATACGGACTACGATAAGGATAAGGATAAGAAAAAACGCGACGCGCAAGATCGGCAAAAGCTTGCCACGCAACGTAAGCCTATCGAAGCGCGCATCAAGCGACTAGAAGAGCAAATGGCTCAATTGCAAACAAAAAAAGAACATGCCAGCGCGAGCCTTGCCGACGAATCGATTTATCTCGATGAACGCAAAGAGCAATTGCGTCAACTATTACTTGACCAAGCTTATGTGGTGAAAGAACTCGAGCAATTGGAGATCGAATGGTTGGAGCAACAAGAATTTCTGGAAGCTTTAAATATTCAATAGGGGCAAGCAACAATAGGGGCAAGCAACAATAGGGGCAAGCAACAATAGGGGCAAGCAACAACACCCGCAGTGAGGGAACTTGCCAAGAACGATAGCGCCAACTAGATTGTAGCTATGCTCACAATTTCCCCACTGAATATCTACCGCCCCCTTCAGCAATGGTGCAGGCGGTGGCCTGTGCTGCTGTATTTCGTTTCCGGACTGGCGCTTGCGCAAGACTTGAAAGTGGTCACCGAGCACCTGCCGCCTTACAATTTTATTGAGGGCGGAAAGCTCACTGGCTATTCAACAGAATTATTGCAGTTAATCCTAAAAGAACTACAACTCAATCCTGAGATACAAGTCTTGCCTTGGAGTCGGGCTTTTCAAATGGCGACGGAGCGCAATAATGTGCTCATTTATACGATCGCGAGAAGCAAGGAGCGCGATCCAAACTTTGAGTGGATAGGTCCAATTGCCTCGCGCAAAATAGTACTCCTCAAACTAGAACAACGGAAAGATATACAAATCAACTCACTTTGGGATTTTCAATCAAATCCAGGAGCGAGGTCTTACAAAATTGGAATAGTGCGAGAACTCGCCTCAAGCCAAAAAATTCTTAGCGACGAATTGATCCCACATAACCAACTCGATGCCGCACCCACTACCGAATCCAATCTCAAGAAATTATTATTAGGCCGCGTCGATATGATCGTCGGCGATGAGGCTGGCACCCAGTATGAACTCAAAAACGGCCTCAAGGATAAGACCAAACTGAGCACAGTGGCCGTGGTTGACGCGCAAATTGCTTTCTATTTTGCGATTAAAAAGGGAAGTGATCCAATTTTAGTCTTGCGCTTAAAACAAGCCTTCGAAAAAATAAAAGCCACCAATGCGCAAACAGAATTAAAACAAAAATACGAACTAAACTAAGGGCACGCTTGGCCACAAATCTTCAATCTTGGAATAGCTTAATCGCATCCCCAATTCACACACCATACGTCGATTGATTAAACGTCGACTCTCACACATAAACGACCATTGCGTCTCGCTCAAACTTTGCTTCAACTCTGTACGTGGCAAACGTTTTGGACGAGGCAATGACATCCTATCCGCGACTAAATCAAAATAATCGCCCATCTTCATTTCACTCTCATCACAAGCGTTATAGCAGCGATTTGCGCGACCTCGAAAGAGACATAAAAAAATAAGCTTTGCCAAATCATCGGCATGGATGTGATTGGTAAAAACATCGTCCTCAGCACACAAAGCGGGAGTCCCTTTGTGCAATCGTTCAATTGGCAAACGATCCTGCGCATAAATGCCCGGCACACGCAAAATGCTGACCCGGGCGCGCCTGCGCAATGCCCACGCACGCAACCGATTTTCGGCATCAGTCCGCCGCAGCGCGCGTGCCGTTTGCGGCGCACACTTCTGTGTTTCATCGATATACGCGCCCTGCACATCACCATAAACTCCGGTGGTGCTGATGTAAACGAAGCGACAATTGTCAGGTAAAATAGCGAGCAAATTGCGTAGTCGTGTGTCGATCAGTCCCACTTGAGGTGGCGGTGCGAGATAAACCACCGTATCTGCCAAACCAGCAAAGCGACTTACACTCCGCGCATCGTCTAAATCAGCCGTCAAGGGCAATGCGCCACGTTGTCGAATGTGGGTAAACCGTTCAGAATTCCGCGCTTGTGTACTCAAGGCGCGCACATTGAATTTTTCGCACAAATAGGGCAGGAGGCGAAAACCAACATCGCCACATCCCACCAGCAATAGGGGTGTTCGCGCAAAACGTTTTTTGATTGAATTTTGGGCTAACAAAGGATGTGCGCTCATTTCACGAATTAGAAATTAAGAATTAGAAATCAAGAATTAGGAAGTAAGGAAAATATGGACTTTCAGGTCAAGATCAGCCCCAGCGGTCGGCAATTTAATTGCGAACAAGACGAAACCATTTTAGCGGCCGCTTTGCGCGCAGGTCTCATTTTGCCATATGGCTGCAAGAATGGTGCATGTGGTTCGTGCAAAGGAAAACTCATCGCGGGGCAAGTGCAGCACGGACTGCATCAGACCAAAGCCTTGAGCGATGAAGAAGAAGCACAAGGTTATGCCCTGTTTTGCTGCGCGAAGCCACAGTCCGAGCTCCAAATCGAAGTGCGAGAAATGGTCGCTGATGAGACTTACCCCATCAAAAAAATGCCTTGCCGCGTCAGCAAACTCGAAAAACTTGCCGACGATGTGATGCTCATCGAGCTGCAACTTCCCGCCACCGAAGATTTTAATTACCGACCTGGACAATACATAGAATTTTTACTTAAGGACGGAAAACGCCGCAGCTATAGCCTAGCCAGCGCCGCGCCTATCGACAAAAATATCAGTCTACATATACGCCATATGGCAGGCGGACTGTTCACCGATCAAGTTTTTTCCAGCATGAAAGTACGTGATATTTTACGTTTCGAAGGGCCACAAGGTAGCTTTTTTCTACGCGAAGACAGTGACAAAGCCATGGTCTTGCTCGCATCCGGAACTGGCTTTGCCCCGATTAAAGCCCTAGTCGAGCAGTGGCAAAGTCTCGCTTCTCCACGTCCCATCTATTTGTATTGGGGCGGTCGCCGTCCACAAGATTTGTATATGCATGCGCTTTGTTTAAGCTGGGCGCAAAGTTTCCCGCATTTCCACTATATTCCCGTGATATCAGATGCCCAAGCGGAAGATCAATGGCAAGGGCGCACAGGCTTTGTACATCGCGCCGTCACGGAGGATTTTGCTGACCTATCCAGCTTTCAAGTCTACGCTTGCGGTGCGCCCATCGTAATTGAATCTGCAAAGCGAGATTTCCAGAATCAATGCGGCCTTCCCCCAGAAGAATTTTTCGCTGATGCCTTTACTTCGGAAGCCGATCTTCAAGGCAGCTAAGAAAAATTTGCGCATTTTTTTCGCAGGGATGCGCACAAAGCCGAAAAAACCGTTACACTATGCTGATGAAAAATTTTACCGACATGTCCTCTCCAAATATCGCTCGACGCCGCAGTTCGCACTCCGAGCCTGGGCAGTCTTGCGCGTAAAATTCTAGCAAGATCACGATAAAAAACCACAGGCGCTTACCCTGTGGTTTTTTTTTGCTTAAATTTTTTCTTCTCACACTTTGTCTAATTTTGTCTAATGGAGCCTTAGAAATGGAATTTAGTCAGTACAACGTCAATGCACTCATGTACATCACACCCCGCCCAGAATTGGTCTTTACCGAAGGCAGTGGCATGTGGCTAAGCGACCATCAAGGCAAGCGCTATCTCGATTTCTTACAAGGTTGGGCAGTCAATTGCCTGGGGCACTCACCGCAGTGCATACAAGATGCCCTCACGGCCCAATCGAAAAAGTTAATCAATCCTTCCCCAGCTTTTTACAATGCACCTGCGGTTGAACTGGCCGATCTTCTCACGCACAATTCGTGCTTTGATCGGGTATTTTTTACCAATAGCGGCGCCGAAGCTAACGAAGGTGCCATTAAACTCGCCCGCAAATGGGGTCAACTCAACAAAAACGCTGCCTTCGAAATTATCACCTTCGATCATGGCTTTCATGGGCGTACTTTAGCCACCATGTCAGCTTCCGGCAAACCGGGCTGGGATACGATTTTTGCGCCCCAAGTGAGTGGCTTTTTGAAGGCCGACCTCAACGACATCGCGTCTGTCGAAAAATTGATTAGCGATAAAACCGTCGCCGTGATGCTCGAACCTGTACAAGGCGAAGGCGGCGTGATTCCAGCAACGACGGAATTCATGCAAGCTTTAAGAGCGCTCACACAAAAACATCAAATTTTACTTATTGTCGATGAAGTGCAAACGGGTATGGGTCGCACTGGCGAACTCTTTGCCTACCAACTCGCCAATATCGAACCCGACATCATGACCCTAGGTAAAGGTATCGGTGGTGGTGTGCCTTTGGCGGCCTTGCTGGCGACAGAGGCCGTATCCTGCTTCGTGGCAGGTGACCAAGGTGGCACCTATAACGGTAACCCACTCATCGCCGCCGTTGGACTGGCGGTACTCAAGGAAATTTTAAAACCCGGCTTTCTGGCTGAAGTCCGAGAAAAATCCGCTTATTTA
>JAHFQV010000162.1 GCA_023259175.1 Oxalobacteraceae bacterium
GCGAAGCTGCCGTGCAAATCTTTATCAAGGCGCTCGATGTTCGCCGGACGGCGGGTTGCAACCCGCCCTACGTTTATTCGACGATCATATGATGTTCATTTGCGTTGGGAGTGGAAGAATTTTTGAACGATTTTGTCGTCTATTGTCCGGCGCTCCCAACACAGCTTTGATTAAAACTTATAGCGGGCGTTTATGCCTACGTGTGAAACGCTCAAGTTCTGAATCTTATTGATTTTACCGAAATTACTGTATTCCAAGCCCATCGCGAAGTGATCTGAAATTTGATATTCCGCGCCGATTGCGCCCATGACGGTGTAATGGATGTTACTAGTATTGCTCGTATAATTTCCCGAGGTATTCTTGTACATAGCGTTATTGCCGCTCACGCCAATTTTTCCGTACAGGGAAAAATTTGAACCCAGTTCCAGCATGCCTTTGGCCGCTGTGTAAACCACGACGGCATTCGCATCGTAGTTATAGCGATAGGTGGAGCTCCCAAGTTTGTAGCTATGGACTTCAACATAGTCGCCCATCACGCCAAAACCTGTTTCTATCGCAAATTTAGAATTAAACTGGTAGCCGCCAAAAAACAAGCCGCCGGTAGGCTTATCCTCACGTCCGACAATCGCACTACTATAATCTTGATATATGTTACCGCTATACTGTGCCTTACCCAAGGACAGGCCCAAATAAGCACCATTGTCGGCCTGTGCAACGCCCGCAGTCAAAACCGTGACACCCAACACTACGCTAGCTAATAATTTCTTCATTTATTTTTCCATGATCAAAAAAGCCAATTTTTGGCGAGCTCGCATGGTAATAGCTAGATGCCAAAATGTCAAACAATTACTGCACTCAAGTTTTCTCAATTTGAGATTTTTCCAATCCCGACGAGAATGGTCGCACTTTATGAAAAACCAAAGGACTGCTCACCGTAGTCGGCGGTGGAGATTTGAGGATGTGCGATTTCATGCTACCCATGACGTGCATCTCACAAGGTTTGCAATCAAAACGTAAGGTGAATTTTTCATCGCCATTGACGAGCGTCATGGGTTCGGCTTTGATTTGCCCTTGCACACCCGTGACCCCTTTGGCTTGTTTGGGACAGAGATTAAACGAGAAACGCAAGCAATGCTTGGTAATCATGAGTGGCACTTCCCCAGCTTCTTCGTGGGCTTCGTAGGCGGCGGCGATGAGTTGTACGCCGTGCTTTTGATAAAACTGACGCGCGAGATGATTATAGACATTCGCCAAATAGCTCAAACTCGTTTCCGGGTAAGCGACCAGCGGTTCTTGGGCGGCTTGACGGAGTGGTCGCTGCCATTGTGCGATACGTTCAGATTCATGCTTGGCGATCGCATCACGTCGCAAGTGGTTGATGATCGATGCGGGTACAAACCAAGGCTGACTTAGTTTAAGTTCGATTTGCTCTGGATAAAACATGGTGTTGCCAAGTTTGGCTAAATTCTCGCGTAAGCTCGCTTCTGCTTTCTCCGCTTGTTGGGCCGCTTCAAATTCGATTGCAATTGCCGTCGTGGTATTGACGCCGTCAGCATCGGACAAATGGAGATTTAATCCCTGATCGGATTCTGACAACTGCATCCACAAACCCAATTTCCGATCTGCTGATTTTTTGGTGAGTGCCATTTCCCATTGCTGATCGCGATTGCGATGCACGGACATAGCCACTTTGAGACTCACAAATTCGGCCATTTTCTCGTTGGGATAGACACGCCATATCGTGCCATTCTCGTTACTGCTTTTTTTCTCGACGGTGTTGGCTAAAATACCGACCACCTCGCGTTTATGCATGTAATTGAGTCCATCGCCATTCGCCAAGTCTTCGTTGGTTTCCATTTCAAACCAATCGGGACCTAAACGGGTGACATAACCGAGATGAAGGCCGACAAATTTTGGTGAATCAAACGCAGCGATATTGTCCAAGCGCCCATTGGCAAAATAGGCAGTGTGTCCGCGATGAAAAGTTTTATCTACATTCGGTGTAAAGGCGATCTCACTATGGCCGCTGGAGGCGCGAAAATATTCAGGGCGGCGCTGTAAAATCTCATCCAATAATAAACGATAGTGCGCCGTAATATTTTTCACGTAGCCCATGTCTTTATAGCGGCCTTCAATTTTTAGCGATTGAATTCCCGCGTCCAAAAGGGCTTCTAAATTGGCGCTCTGATCATTGTCTTTCATCGACAAAAGATGTTTATCGTAAGCCACCACACCACCAGCACTATCGGTCAAGGTATAAGGCAAACGACAAGCTTGCGAGCAATCGCCACGATTCGCGCTGCGACCATCTTTGGCATGCGAAATATAACATTGGCCGGAAAACGCAACGCACAAAGCGCCATGCACGAAATATTCTAGTGGTGTTTGAGTTTCTGCTTTGATCGCTTTAATTTGCGCTAAAGTGAGTTCGCGCGCAAGCACCAATTGCGAAAAACCAGAAGCGCCCAAAAAACGGGCTTTGCTAGGGGTACGAATATCGCATTGGGTACTCGCATGTATTTGTATCGGCGGAATATCGAGCTCCATCACGCCCATATCTTGCACGATCAAAGCATCGACACCTGCATCGTAAAATTGATGAATCAGCTTACGCGCAGGCGCTAATTCGTTGTCATGCAAAATCGTATTGAGCGTGACAAAAATACGTGCATGATAGCGATGAGCGAAAGCGACCAGTTTCGCGATTTCGCTGATCTCATTGCTGGCATTGTGGCGCGCACCAAACGAAGGGCCGCCGATATACACCGCATCGGCGCCGTGCAAAATAGCTTCACGCCCGATTTCTACTGTTTTGGCGGGCGATAGCAATTCGATTTCGTTGTGGCGCAGGCTCATGAAGGGACTCGTAAATACAAAAAATAGGGATGTTCAAGTTTAAAACACAGGGTTCAAAACAATTAGCCCAGCGCTATTGCACAACATCTATGCAACAGCGATTCTAGGATCAAGCTAGCAAAGCCAAATTCTCTGCTAATTACTGCAAATTACTGTTTATGCCCGTTGAAAGTTCCCTGCCCACTGGTCTTACCATCCATCTGCCACATACCCACCACAGCGCCGGTTTGTAAATCGATGTTACCCATAAATTTGGCATTCCCCGCTTTACCCTGACTGCTTAACATCATCTCGCCATCATTGCTTACCGTGCCGCTGACGCTAAAATTAAATTTGAATTTTGTGGATTTGCCCAAGCCCGTCACGTTCCCATTTTTATTGATCATGACATTGACCGAGCCTTCATCATCACCCGTAAAAGTCACACTGTACATGCCGGCCAAACCAGGGGCTGGTGCGGAAGTAGGCGCATTACTGTTTGCGGTATTGCTCGCATTATTGTTGGCATTGTTGTTGGCATTGGGGGCGTACTGTTGCGCCGC
Organism: Oxalobacteraceae bacterium; assembly: GCA_023259175.1. Classification (GTDB taxonomy): domain Bacteria; phylum Pseudomonadota; class Gammaproteobacteria; order Burkholderiales; family Burkholderiaceae_D; genus Undibacterium. Next base: position 3,399 of record JAHFQV010000162.1, read on the forward strand.
AACTTGTCCTGGGGCAGTCGCTTGTATCGAATTGGCTGCATTGGCTTTTGACGATACAGAGGTACTTTGTATCAACTGTGCTTTGTCGCGTATGGTCTGGACGATTTTGTTGTAATTATCGAGTAGGCTCGCCGCGATTAATTTGCCTTCTGGTGTTTTGCTATAACCACCCGCACTCGCCCAACCAAAATTACCCCAACCCCAGCCGCCCAAACTAAAATCCATTTTGCTAGCTTTGCCTTCGGCGCTCGCGACTTGAATCCCTGAACGCACATCAGCTAACAGCAAAGTGGTTTCGGCTTCTTTAAATTTAACCCCCCCCGCCAAGCCACCCAATGCACCCAGCGCACCACCAAAGCGTCCCAATAGTCCCCCTACCGCGCCGCCAACACCCCCACTATCACTGGAAAACTGTACTGCAGGTGTCATCACAAAATCAGCCGCTTGCAATTGCCCACCACCCACATTGGAACCTTGTTGCAATTGACCTGCGGAAGCCAATTCGCGTTCCTGACGAATGTTTTGCATCGCCACACCGCGCTCGACAACCGTAAAGCAACCCGACTCTTCAGCGATCATCCGCAACATCGTTGAGGGTGAGCCCAAACTATAATGGGTTAGCGAGGCCAGCATTTGACTTTGTGGTTCAGCGACCGCTAAGGTGCCCAAATTTTTTGTGCATTTTTCAATCGCGCCTTTTTGATTACTCTGCGCCGATACGCTCGACACCACGACCATGCCCATCGCAATTGAAGTAAAAAGAATAGCAGGCAAACGAGCGCTCATATTTTGTATCCTATTGAAAAAAATCACCGAGAAAGTCGAAGTATAGCGTGAAACCAGAATCGCCCCAAATCGAAGCATTGCCAGAAATCAATATCTCATTTAGCTCTGGCTTTCCTACGCGCAGCTAAATCTTCTTGCCAGATTTCTATCCGCGCTTCGTCCCGTAGAACGATGGAACGGGGGTCAAGGTTGACGTGGGCATGGCTTGGTAGCGAAATCTCACCCCGTCCATTTTTCATTTTCAAGCGATGAATACGCCCTTCAACACGTACTTCGATAGGCATAGGAAACACACTGCCATCGGCAATTTTCCACTCCAGTTTTAAGGTATTCCCCTCACGGTGTTGGCGCAATTGTGGTAACGAGGCTTGCATTAAATAAGCATGGAAAAACCAGCCCAAGTCGCGCTTACTCTCTTGTTCTACAATGTGGATAAATTCTTTGGTACTACTGTAACGTGGCGAAAAATTGCCCGGTTTCGGATCATCGCGGCCATACACCAAGCGTTTGATCGATTTAAAGAACGCCGCATCACCGATCAAATTGCGCAGTGTGTGTAACATCAAAGAACCTTTGTAATACACATCATTCCCTGCGCCATTCGAGACATCGTGCTCACTCATGGAATGCCCAGTGACGACCACAAATTTATTTTTAATTTGCAAGCGCTGTTCGTGCAAGGCCACTTGGTAGTCGCGTTCACCACGTAAGTATTGTAGATAGAGCGGTTGCATATAGGTCGCAAAGCCTTCGTGCAACCAAAAGTCATCCCAATTCTCATTGGTCATCTGATTACCAAACCACTCGTGGGCAAATTCGTGTTGCAAGAGCCAATCGTATCCATGCGGTGACTTCAGGTAATCGTTGCCATAAGCATTGATGGTTTGATGCTCCATACCTAAATGCGGTGTCTCCACCACACCCATTTTCTCGTCTGCGAATGGATAAGGTCCAATCACACTCTCAAAAAAATCAAGCATCGGGGCAAACTCAGCAAGTAAGCCTTGCGCCTTTTCTTTGTTCGCGGGGAGATACCATAATTTCAGCGGGATATGATTTCCGAAACGACTCTCGTAATCCGATTCAAGCAAAGCATAAGGTGCGACGTTAATCGCAATGCCGTAAGTCGCTGGATTTTTAATACGCCAATGATAGGTACGCCAGCCGTCTTTTTCATCCATCCCTTGTGCAATGCCATTACCCGCGACCACCAAAGGCGCAGGCACAGAAAAATGCAATTGCATGCGCTGCGGCTTACCCATAGGATGATCGATACAAGGCCAAAGCAAATCACAACCCTCTCCCTGCACCGCCGAAGCGATCCACGGATCACCTGTGGGTGTCTTGGACCACACCATTCCACCATCCCAAGGTGCTCGATTAGCGATACGAGGACTGCCATGATAACGAATACGCAGATGAAGACTTTCACCAGCAAGCAAGAGCTTGGGAAGATCGATACTCAAACGACCTTCTGGATTGCGATAAGCCGCAGGAGCGAGTGTCTCATCATTGACCTGCACCAGCTCAATCGGCAAATTTTTATCGAGTTCCAACACCACGCGATTGAGATTTTTCGTCGCCGAAAATATCAGGCGAGCGTCACCTTCAATACTGCGCGTTTCAGGATCGATTTTTAATTGCAGGTCAGCGGCGTCAAAACGCATCGCAAGTTGCTCAGGCGTGCGCTCGGTACCCGAACTCATGGTGAAGGCA
>JAHFQV010000063.1 GCA_023259175.1 Oxalobacteraceae bacterium
TTTTGGAGAGCGATGCGCTCAGTAGCTGGAACTTCAAACATGCCGGGCAGGACTATCCCGATGTGGTGCCCGATTTGGGTGCAGCCATGACTTTAAATCCGAAACTGCGTGTCGTAAACATGAACGGCTATCACGACACCGCCACCCCATTTCTTAGCAGTGAATTGGAGCTAAGCCGTTTAAAAATGAGCAGTCGTATCGCGATACGCAACTATGCGGGCGGACACATGACCTATCTCGATGACGCAACCCGGGCACAGCAAGTAGCCGATCTGCGCGCTTTTTATCAGGGACAATTGAGCACAACTTCAGCTTACGCAGCACGGCCCATCTTAGCTTCGGCACCGCCGCAAATGCAGGCCGGAGCACCTTTCCCGAGTATGCCTACGCATCTTTTCTTATCCAGCAAACCGGACGGTTGGTTGCCAACGCAGTTGCCGAAACTAGCAGGTGTTTCGACAGCCGTAAGGCAAAAATTATCGATGGAAAGTGCGATACAAATGAGCCTGAAAAAACAATTTGCCAGCGCACTTCCACTAGGCGCACAGACACTTAATCGCCAACAAGCTCAAGCGGCAGGCATGGCGATGTTAGTGAAACATTTTGACGCAATTGACGTGACACATCGCGGCGAAATCAGCGCGCAGCAATGGGTGGATTTTTTGCAGAGGCGTAAGGATCAATAGTTTGACAGGTCAGATTTGCCGATTATCTGAAAAAATGTAGGGTAAACACAACGCGTATGCTTAAGCTAAAAAGCTGAGGTAGCATACAAAATGCATGTATCGACAAAAACCGAAAGGGGAATGTGATGGATTGGACTTCAGGCTATGCTTCCGATATTGAATATGTCAACGGCTATTATCGCGAGCAAAATCCCAGTTTTTTGAATTTTGTGTGCGTCTTAAATGGCATAGAACCGGTTCGGCTCGATCAAGGATTTTCTTATTTTGAGCTAGGATTTGGACGCGGCTTTACGCTCAATATGCTCGCCGCTTGTTACCCTCAGGCGCAATTCTATGGCGCGGATTTTAATCCTGCGCATGTGGTCGGCGCACAAGAATTATCCCGTAGTGTAGGCTTGGATAATATTCAATTTTTGGAAAATAGTTTTGAAGAATTGGCGACAGGCCAAGGTCCTGAATTGCAGCAATTTGATTTTATTGCCCTGCATGGAATTTACACCTGGGTCACAGCGCTCAATCGCCAGCACATCGTTAATTTCATCGCCCGTTATTTAAAGCCCGGCGGCATCGTCTACGTGAGTTATAACGCGATGCCTGGGTGGGCTTCGGCTTTACCTTTGCAACGATTATTTGTGGAGCATGCCGATCTGCATCCAGCGCGTTCGGATCTGCAAATGAATGCAGCGATTACCTTTGCGTCGCAGTTGAAAGATGCGAACGCCGCATATTTTTTGCAAAATGGGGTATTGGAAGCGCGTATGGCTGGCGTGAAAACGGCAAATGTACATTACCTTGTTCATGAATACATGCATAAACATTGGCAGCCACTTTATCATGCGGATGTGGCGCGTGATATGGCTCCCGCCAAGCTCAATTTTGCCGGCTCCGCAGAACTGTCGATGACTTACGAGAATTTGTATTTAACGCCGGAACGAAAAGAAGCACTGGCGCAGATTAGTGATCTCAGCTTTAGAGAGACACTCAAGGATTTTTGCCTTAATACCGCTTTTAGAAAAGATGTCTATGTGCGCGGTGCGCGTACCTTGCCTGCTTCGCGGCGAGAGGAATTATTGCGTGAGTTTAGCCTAGGTCTGCTCGTGCCACGGGCAGAAGTGAAATACGAAATGAAATTGCTGGTGGGTGAAGTGAGCACCACCGAAGCACTCTATGCACCGGTGGTGGCCGCATTGGAGCGGCAAGCGAGTAGTTTGGCTGAACTCGGTCAGTTGCCTGAGCTTGGCGCTATCAACGGGTCGGGTATGGGACAGATTGCTGCACTCTTGACGGCTGCGAACTATACCGAAATTTGTTGGCGTGGCGAGCTTGGGGATAATAGGCGTGCGGTGGAAAAGCTCAATCAATTTGTGGCACAACAAACCCGTTTTGGTGATGAATTTCAGAATTTGGCTTCCCCTGTTTTGCGCAGTGCCGTGAGTGCGAGTTTCGTTGAGCGACTTTTATATAAAGTGATGAGCGAAAATAAGCGTGAGGCATTTGAGCCAGATTTTACGCGTTTGATAGCGCAAACACAGGCGGTTTTGCTTGAGTCTGGACGGGTTCTATTGCATGAAGGGGCTGCAATTACTGATCCCGAGGACGTTAGGAAAGAACTTGAAATTCAAGTTGGAGCTTTTTTTGAGAAGAAATTACCGATTTGGCGACAATTGGGTATTGTTTAAACGGTGGTTCATCGTGGGCTTGATTCTCTTGTTTTCCTTGTTCATGCAATTGCCCTTTGTTTCCACAGGCGACCTCAAATGCCAGTTAAAAGTCTTGGTTAATATTGGCCGAAACTAAAGTTACTTACTTGACAAGCTTATTTTTTTAAATAAGCGCTTCTCTTCCATTAGCTTTTATGTTAATCTCGGAAAAATGTGATGTACGTCACATTTTTTTGAGTGCTTAGTGCCGATAATTGCATGCTGTTTTGGCCGCACATTTATTTTCTGGTCTTTGAATATAAATGATTTTAGCCTGTCATTAGCTTATAGTTGCTGGATTTTGCTGCTAATTGTCAACTACCAACCTCACCCTTTGAGTCTTTTTTTGCACTTTAGTGTGCGTAATTTCCGATGAAATCGAATCTTCAGCTTCCAAAAAATGAGCTAATGGATGTTTTAAGCTCATTTAAAAGTACCTTTCGCACCATAGGTGTGTTTAGTGCCATCATCAATTTGCTAATGCTGGTTCCTTCCCTGTACATGCTGCAGGTCTATGATCGCGTCCTACAAAGTCGCAATGAAACGACTTTGTTGATGCTGACCCTTCTGATGCTGGGGGCCTACGCGTTCATGAGCACCTTGGAATTCGTACGTAGCTTTGTGCTGATACGTATCGGTGCGCAACTCGATATGAAGGTCAATAAACGCATCTACACGGCAGCGTTTGAACAGAACTTGAAACGTGGTGGTGGCAATGCCGGACAGTATTTGCAGGACTTGACGCAGATTCGACAATTCTTGACAGGTAATGGCCTATTTGCGTTCTTTGATGCACCTTGGTTTCCGGTGTATCTCGCTGTTATTTTTATGTTTGATACGACTCTGGGTTTGTTTGCCTTATTCGGTGTCATTATCATGGTGGCGCTCGCTTATGCCAATGAAGTCGTTTCGAAAAAACCTCTGGCCGAAGCGAGTACAGCCTCTATTATTTCCAGCAATTTAGCGACCAATAATCTGCGCAATGCCGAGGTGATTGAAGCGATGGGCATGCTGCCCAATCTCATGTCGCGTTGGTATAAATTGCATGCACGTTTTTTGCAGTTGCAGGCAGAGGCCAGTGAAAAATCGGGCATCGTTACCGCGGCGAGTAAATTCGTGCGCGTGTCTTTGCAATCCTTGGTTTTAGGTTTGGGCGCATTGTTGGTAATCGACGGAAAAATGTCGCCTGGTATGATGATTGCAGGTTCAATTTTATTGGGTAAAGCGACCGGTCCTATCGATCAGTTGATCGGCGTGTGGAAGCAATGGAGCTCGGTCAAAAGTTCTTATGAGCGCCTCAATGAATTATTGGCCAAAAATCCAGCCCGTACACCGGGTATGGATTTGCCTAAGCCTCAGGGTCACTTGAGCGTTGAAAATGTCACGGCTGCGCCACCGGGTTCTAAGGTTGCAGTTATCAAAGGTTTGAATTTTGCGTTGGCACCGGGCGATGTCTTGGGCGTGATTGGTCCTTCAGGTTCTGGTAAATCGACTTTAGCACGTTTATTGGTCGGCGTTTGGCCCGCGGCGGTGGGTTCGGTGCGTTTGGATGCGGCTGATATTTATCAGTGGAATAAAGATCAGCTCGGCACACATATCGGTTATCTGCCGCAGGACATCGAATTATTTGCCGGAACTGTGGCTGAAAACATCGCTCGCTTTGGTGAAATCGATTCGGAAAAAGTAATTACAGCGGCCAAGCATGCCGGCGTGCATGACATGATTTTGCATTTCCCCGAAGGTTACGATACGAGATTAGGCGATGGTGGCGCTGGTTTGTCGGGTGGACAAAAGCAGCGTATCGGTTTAGCGCGTGCCATGTACAACGATCCTTCTTTGTTGGTCTTGGATGAGCCTAATTCAAATTTGGATGACGTGGGTGAGCAAGCCTTGGTGGTGGCGATTAATCATTTGCGTGAATGCGGTAAAACGATTGTGTTGGTCACGCATCGTACCAATATATTGGGCGCGACGACCAAGCTTTTACTCTTGCGTGACGGAACAGCGCAAGCCTTCGGTCCGAGGGATCAAGTAATCGCGGCCTTGAATCAGGCTAACGCGCAAGCACAGCAACAAGCTTTGGCGCAACAGCAAGCAGCGCAACAGCAAGCAGCGCAACAGCAACAAGCCGCAGCTCCGCAAGCAGACCCACAAAATTCAGCCGCGACAGTCGTTCCCGATGATACTCAAGATCGGATAGTCGCCGCTGCGGATGCTGCCGCTGATAGTGAAAACGCGTAAGCAGAAATGGAATAATGATGAAAAACGCATTGGTAAAAAGAGAAAATGTTTCGGACGTGAGTTCGCAAGTGGTTGAGGTGTTAGAAGTCAATGTTGATGCCACAAGCTATGCGCGTTTGGGCTGGATGATCGTTTTGTTTGGCGTGATTGGCTTTTTGGTGTGGGCCTCGTTTGCACCGCTCGATAAAGGTGTGCCTATGGGCGGAACCGTCGCTGTTTCGGGCAACCGCAAATTAGTGCAACATTTGGTGGGTGGAACAATCGATTCCGTGTTGGTGAAAGAAGGGGATGTCGTCAAAGCTGGGCAGGTGCTTGTGCGTATGAATCCAACGAATGCGAAAGCAAGTGTTGAAATCGCACGCGTGCAATTGGTCACGGCGCAAGCGACTGAGGCGCGCTTGAAAGCGGAACGCGACGGTGCGCGCAGCATCGTTTTTCCTGCAAGTTTAGAGCAAGCCAAGAATGATCCTAGAGTGGCGGCCAATATTCAATTGCAACAGCAGTTGTTTGCTACGCGCACGCTTGCACAGCAAAGCGATTTGGCGGCGATTGATGAAAACGTCGCGGGTTTGAAGTCACAACTGAAGGGTTTAGAAGAGTCCATGATTACCAAAAAGCAGCAACAGGGCTTTTTGAAAGAGCAGTTAGACAGCGTGCGTGAATTGAGCAAAGAAGGCTATGTTGCGCGCAATCGTTTATTGGATTTGGAAAGAACTTATGCGCAGGTGAATGGTGGAATTTCTGAAGACTTCGGCAATATGGGGCGCGTCACACGTCAAATCTCGGAAAGTAATTTGCGTAGGCAGCAGCGTCAGCAGGAATACCAAAAAGAAATCCGATCCCAATTAAGTGATATTCAAAAAGAAGCTGAGTCGGTGCAATCGCGTTTGCAGGCCTTGGAGTATGAACTCAATAACGTGGACGTAAAAGCGTCTGTGGATGGCACGGTAGTGGCAATGAATTTATTTACCGCTGGTGCTGTTGTACCCCCCGGCGCAAAATTGATGGAATTGGTCGCGAGTGGTGAAAAGTTAATTGTGGAAGGACAGTTGCCGGTGCACCTGATCGATAAAGTACACAGAGACCTCGAAGTCGAATTGATCTTCTCCGCATTTAATTCGAACACGACCCCGCATATCGCTGGAAAGGTGGCCTTGGTATCGGCAGATCGCACGGTCGATGAACGCACCGGACAAGCCTATTACAAAGTGAAAGTCGAAGTAACGCCTGAAGGCAACAAACAATTGGGCGCGCTGACCATACGACCAGGTATGCCAGTAGAGATGGTGGTTAAGACAGGTCCGCGCACGATGATGAACTATCTCTTAAAGCCCATCACTGACCGCGTTCATTCTTCTTTGCGTGAGGAATAAAGATGGCGAGCACCTATTTCAAAAAAGCCCAAGTCGCGGTTGCATGCGCGCTCCTCTTTGGGCAAGTAACGCAGGCGCATGCCGTGGGCTTGATTCAGGCTTACCAAGCCGCGTTGCAAAACGATCCGCAACACCGCGCAGCGATTGCGGACAATCAGGCGGGGCAGCAACACGAAGTCATGGGACGTTCTGCGCTCTTTCCGCAAGCGCAATTTAGCTACTCCTTGGGGAAAAATCGGGGTGATCAAACTTCACCCGATTTTTTGGGCAAGCCACATCGTTCCGATTTAGATTATCGTAGTTCGAGTTCGGGTTTGACCATACGTCAGACTTTGTTCAATGTAGAAACCTTTACCCGTTACAAGCAATCAATCGCGCAAACACAATTGAGCAATGCGCAGTTTGACGCACGCAGTAAAGACTTGATGGTGCGGGTGGTGTTAGCCTATGTGGAAGCGAAATACGCTGAAGATCAGCTCGCGCTCAATCGTGCACAACGCGATGCCTACGCTGAGCAAAAGGCGGCCAATGATCGGCTATTCCTGAAAGGCGAAGGGACCAAAACAGATATGCTGGAAACTCAGGCCAAGCTCGATGTGGCCGAAGCGTCTGTGATCGAGTCCACCGATAATGTTATGAACGCACGCAATGCCTTGGCCAGTATTATGGGTGGAGAGGTGCCGAGCTTAGATAGCTTGCGTGAAGGTTTTGAATTGCCGGTTTTGGTGCAAGGTAGTTTGGACGAATGGAAAACAACGGCCGAAAGAAATAATCCTGAATTGACCGCGGCGCAGTTGGCCTTGGATATTGCCGAGCAAGAGATCACCAAAAATAAAGGCGGTCACGCGCCACGCTTGGATTTAAATGCCAGCTATAGTCGGGGCAAATCTGAAACGCTCGCAACCCAAAAACAAGACAGCAATATACGCACTTTGGGCGTGCAATTGGTGATTCCTATTTTTTCGGGCGGCTACGTGAACGCGGCGATTAATCAGGCGGTCGCCCAAAAAGAAAAAGCCCGTGCCGATATGGATGCAACGCGCAATAAAGTCGTCAATGAATTGATTAAGCAATACCGGTTTGTGAAAAGTAGCGAAGCGAAAATCATGGCTTTACGCAAGTCGGTTGCTTCCTCCTTGGCCTTGGTCGAAGCGACCAAGCAAAGTATCAAAGGTGGGATTCGCATTAACATCGATTTGCTCAATGCGCAGCAACAATTAGCGGCAACTCAGCGCGATTTAGCGCAGGCGCATTATGGCTATTTGGCGAGTTTTTTACGCCTGAAAGTAGCGGCGGGTGTCGCCAATTTGGATGACTTGAAAACCATCGCAGGTTTTTTTGTGGCGAATTGAATCTGGAGAAGCGCGGACTTAGTCACTTATTGAATACAGCGCCGCGCTTTCTCAATTCATCGAGCCAGTTTCTTTTTCAGCAGTTCATTCACCTGCGCCGGGTTGCCTTTGCCCTTAGTTGCCTTCATCGCTTGACCGACCAAAGCATTGAAGGCTTTTTCTTTACCAGCGCGATATTCATCGACCGAGCTTTGATTGGCGGCCATCACTTCATCAATGATTTTTTCCAAGGCACCGACATCGGAGATTTGCTTTAAGCCTTTGGCTTCAATAATCTGATCGGCCAGATTGATTTCCTTAGAAGCGGCTTGCCACATTGCGCCAAACACTTCTTTGGCAATTTTATTGGAAATCGTAGCATCGCTAATGCGCGCTAACAGCAGTGCCAATTGTGCGGCGCTGACGGGGATTTGGCTAATCTCGATGCCTTCGCGATTAAGGCTCGATGAGACATCACCCAAGCACCAATTGGCGAGCTGTTTTGCCTGCGCGCTGGTATCGCCAGCGGGACTGGCTTTGATCGCCATTTCGAAATAATGCGCCATCGCTTTTGACTGTGTCAGTTGCATAGCATCATATTCAGAGAGCGAATAGCTGGCGATGAAACGCGCCCGCATCGCGCTGGGCAATTCCGGCATGCGTGCTTGGACTTCCGCTACCCAAGCCCGGCTGATGCGCAAAGGGGGCAAATCCGGGTCGGGGAAATAGCGGTAGTCTTGCGAATCTTCTTTGCTACGCATAGAGCGCGTTTCTTTGCGATCAGGATCGTAAAGCCGTGTCTCTTGCACCACCTTGCCGCCATCTTCGATCAATTCGATTTGACGACGTACTTCGATGTTGATCGCCTCTTCCAAAAAGCGGAAAGAGTTGAGGTTTTTGATTTCGCAGCGAGTTCCAAATTCTTTTTGACCCATTGGCCGCACCGACACGTTGGCATCACAGCGGAAGGAGCCTTCCTGCATATTGCCATCGCAAATATCGAGCCAGACCACCAATGCGTGTAGCGCTTTCGCATACGCCACGGCTTCAGCAGCGCTGCGCATGACCGGTTCGGTGACGATTTCTAGTAGCGGTGTGCCAGCCCGATTGAGATCAATGCCGGTCATGCCTTGGTAGTCTTCGTGTAGCGATTTTCCTGCGTCTTCTTCCAGATGTGCGCGGGTGAGTTCGATGACTTTAATTTCGGATTTGCCGTCTTTTTCAACCACGCAGGAGAGACTACCGCCTTGGACGACCGGGATTTCAAATTGACTGATTTGATAGCCTTTGGGCAGGTCGGGATAGAAATAATTTTTGCGCGCGAAAATGGATTCTGGCGCGATGGTCGCGCCCACGGCCAAGCCAAACTGGATCGCTTTTTCGACCGCGCCCTTATTCATCACGGGCAAAACGCCCGGTAGTGCCAAATCGACGGGACTGGCTTGGGTGTTCGGCGCGGCACCGAATTGTATCGATGAGCCACTAAAAATTTTGGACTGGGTTTTAAGTTGCGCGTGCGTTTCAAAACCGATGACGACTTCCCATTGCATAGTCTTACCTTCTATTTTTGAATTTTAAACGGGCGCTTTTAAATGCCACTGGGTTGCGCGCTGAAATTGGTGAGCGACATTGAGTAATTTCGCTTCGGCGAAATAATTGCCGATGATTTGCAAACCGACGGGGCGTTTGCAATTGATTTCACCTTGGCCAAAACCGCAGGGTATCGACATGCCCGGCAGGCCCGCTAAACTGGTGGATAGGGTAAAAATGTCGGCCAAATAATTCGCCATCGGATCGTCCGACTGCGCGCCTATATTCCAAGCCACCGTGGGGGCCACTGGTCCCATGATGACATCGCATTGTGTAAGCGCATTTTGAAAATCTTGTGCGATTAAACGGCGTATTTTTTGCGCCTGCAAATAATAGGCATCGTAATAGCCATGCGATAAAACGTAAGCGCCTGTCAGTATGCGGCGTTTAACTTCGTCGCCAAAACCCTCGGCACGGGTCTTTTTGTACATATCGTTCAAGTCTTTGTAGTCCGCAGCGCGATGACCATAACGCACACCGTCAAAGCGACTTAAATTCGAAGACGCTTCAGCTGGTGCGATGATGTAATAGACGGGGATGGAAAGCTCGGTTTTGGGCAAAGAGATATCGACCAAAATCGCACCTAATTTTTCGTATTCGGTGAGCGCGGCGCGCACCGCTAGCGCTACGTCGTCAGCCAAACCTTCGCTAAAAAATTCGCGTGGAACGCCGATCTTTAAACCACGCAAATCCTGATTGAGCTCGCGAGAAAAATCTTCCTTGGGGCGCTCTAGGCTGGTCGAATCTTTTTCGTCAAAGCCACACATGGCATTGAGTAAAAGCGCACAGTCTTGGGCGGTTTGTGCCATTGGCCCCGCTTGATCGAGTGAGGACGCAAACGCGATCATGCCGTAACGCGAGACCCGTCCATACGTGGGTTTGATGCCTGTGATGCCGCAAAAGGCGGCGGGTTGTCGTATCGAGCCGCCAGTATCTGTCCCGGTTGCCGCCGGTGTTAAGCGTGCCGCCACTGCCGCTGCCGAGCCGCCCGAAGAGCCACCGGGTACAGCACGGGTATCCCAAGGATTTTGAACTGGGCCAAAAAACGAATTTTCATTGCCCGAACCCATGGCAAATTCATCGCAATTGAGCTTACCCAAAGTGACCATGCCTTGTGCCTGCAAATGTTCAACGACGGTAGCATCAAAGGGGCTGGTGTAATTGGCGAGCATTTTAGAACCCGCCGTCGAGCGCCATCCTTGCGTCACAAAAATATCCTTATGCGCGATAGGAATCCCAGTCAGTGCTGTGGCATTGCCTTGCGCAAAACGTGCGTCTGCATTGGCCGCTTGCGCCAGCGTCAAGGCGGCATCGACGTGGGCAAAGGCATTGAGCGAACTTGCGGCGATGCGCGTTAAGTAATGCTGCGCCAATTCAGTGGCGGAAACTTGTTTGCTCTGGAGTAGTTGCGAGAGCTCGGTCAGTGTATGCTTGTGCATGGAAAGGGTCTATGACGGCAATGAAATGGGTGGGGCGCTGGGTGGTAACGAACTTAGAATGAACTTAAAAAAAGAGCAGTCCGTGTTTGTTGGGTTTGTTCGGCTAGAGTGCGGTCTTATTCAATCACTTGCGGAACCAAATACAAACCATCTTGGGTGGCTGGGGCGACTTTTTGGTAAGCCTCTCGATGATTGCTTTGCGTGACTTGGTCTTCGCGTAAGCGTAGGCACAGTTCGGGCATGATGCTGGCGATAGGGTGACTTAGCGGCGCGACTCCAGTGGTATCAATGGCTTGTAATTGCGCGCAAATTGAGAAAAATCCGTTGAGCTTAACGAGCGTGGCCTCTGCTTCACCTTCAGAAATTTCGAGGCGCGCCAAATGCGCGATACGGTGGACATCGGAGAGTTCTAGTGACATGTTTGCAATGCACTCGAGGTGCCTGAAAAGTTAATCGGAAAACGAAGTAATTCGCCTTGCGGATAGCCTATGAATCCTTAGATTATAAGGTAGAATGTCGGGTTATTAGTCGAAAAATCACTGACTTATCATAATCAGAGCGAACGATCATAGTGTCGCAGTGATTTAGCTTAGGGCTTAGCGTGTGACCCAGCTTATTTTGCCGACCCGATCGAAAACGTGATTTTTACAAAATAAACAATACAGCAAATACAGGATTAACATGTTCGGTTTTTTTCGTAGTTATCTCTCCAATGATTTAGCCATTGATCTTGGCACTGCCAATACCCTGATTTATGTACGTGGACAAGGCATCGTTTTAGATGAGCCTTCTGTCGTGGCCATTCGCCAAGAAGGCGGCCCGAATGGTAAGAAAACGATACAAGCGGTCGGTAAGGAAGCTAAACAAATGCTGGGTAAAGTACCGGGCAATATTGAAGCGATTCGTCCCATGAAAGATGGTGTGATTGCTGATTTTACCGTGACCGAGCAAATGCTCAAGCAGTTTATTCGCATGGTACACGACACTAAATTTTTCAAGCCTTCACCACGTATTATCATCTGCGTACCTTGCGGTTCGACTCAAGTTGAGCGTCGTGCGATTCGTGAATCGGCATTGGGTGCGGGCGCTTCGCAAGTGTATCTGATTGAAGAACCGATGGCCGCTGCGATCGGTGCTGGTTTGCCGGTGTCGGATGCGACTGGTTCGATGGTGGTTGATATCGGCGGCGGTACCACGGAAGTAGGCGTGATTTCTTTGGGCGGCATGGTGTACAAAGGATCGGTGCGGGTGGGTGGGGATAAATTCGACGAAGCGATTGTCAATTACATCCGCCGCAATTACGGCATGCTGATCGGTGAGCAAACCGCCGAAGCGATTAAGAAAACCATAGGCTCTGCTTTTCCGGGCTCTGAAATTAAAGAGATGGAAGTGAAGGGGCGTAATCTTTCCGAAGGTATTCCACGCTCATTTACGATATCGAGTAATGAAATTTTGGAAGCCTTAACCGACCCACTGAACAATATCGTTTCAGCCGTTAAGAACGCCTTGGAACAAACACCGCCAGAATTGGGCGCGGACATCGCCGAAAAGGGCATGATGTTAACCGGCGGCGGGGCGCTTTTGCGCGACTTAGATCGCTTGCTGATGGAAGAAACGGGTTTGCCGGTTTTGGTCGCCGAAGAGCCTTTAACTTGCGTAGTGCGCGGCTCAGGCATGGCTTTGGAGCGTATGGATAAACTGGGCTCTTTGTTTTCTTACGAATAGACCCTGTTCGAATTTGAGGGCGCTGAAACGTCGCTATGCAACACAGTCCACCACCTCTATTCAAGCAAGGCGCATCAGCGCGGGTTAAAGTCGTTTTCTTCGCCGTATTATCGATCTCCCTACTCTTAGTCGATTCGCGTCTCAAATCTTTGGGACGCGTGCGACAAGTAGTGGGAACCGCGCTCTACCCTTTGCAAATGTTGGCATTGACACCGCGCGATGGCGCAATGCATTTGTCGGATTACTTTGCGTCCACATCCCGCTTACAAAAAGAAATCGCACAACTTAAAGAGCAACAATTATTGAATGCAGAAAGCCTGCATCAAAACGCTTTTCTGAGCACGGAAAATGCGCAACTGCGCAAGCTGGTGGAGTTGAAAGAGCGCACCAATTCCAAATCCATGTTGGCCGAAATTTTGTACGATGCGCGTGATGAAGTGACGCGTAAAGTTATTTTGAACCGTGGCTCACAGCACGGTGTTACCTTGAGTCAGCCGGTGATCGACGAACATGGCGTAGTGGGACAAGTGACGCGGGTTTTTCCGCTCACCTCGGAGCTGACTTTACTGACCGACAAAAATCAAGTGATACCGGTACAGGTCGAACGCAATGGTTTGCGCAGCGTGATCAATGGTCGTGGTCGTTCGCCATTTCTAGAAATGCGCGTCACCACCAATGCCGATGTGAAGCTGGGCGATGTCTTAGTGACTTCAGGTATTGATGGTATTTACCCCGAAGGCCTACAAGTGGCGAAAGTGGCGCAGGTTGAAAACAAAGCGACCACCACCTTTGAAACCGTGCTTTGCACGCCCGCTGCTGCACTTGATCAACACAAACATGTTTTGATACTCCTAGTTGATACCCATAATTTGACCCCGCCTGAGTCGGAAGACGTGCGCGCCAAAAAAGAAAAAATCAATCGTCGGGTCACGCGAGATTCTAATGTCGTCGGTAAGGATGTGACGAAAGAAGGGACGACTGCAGAGAGCAACGAGACCAACCCCGCTTCGGGTTCGAATGCGAATTCGATTCCGCAAGACAAGCGCTTAGATCCGCCCGCGAATGCCACTGGCAAGCTCAAAGAGGTAAAGCCATGAGCCGTCCGAATTATATTCTTCTGCCCGCAAATCCTTTATTCATCGCATTGAGTTTGGTATTGGCTTTTGTGTTGAACGTTTTGCCTTGGGGTGTGACTTTTGGTGTACCTGATTTTGTTGCTTTGGTACTGGTGTTCTGGAGTATTCACCAGCCTCGCAAGGTGGGTATCGGCATTGCCTTTGTGATGGGCTTACTGATGGATGTGCATCATGCGGTTTATCTGGGCGAGCATGCTTTGGCTTACACTCTGCTTTCTTATTTTGCGATTTCAATTCATCGACGCGTGTTGTGGTTTCCACCTTCTGTGCAGAGTTTTCAGGTCTTCCCTTTATTCCTTGCGATTCAAGTGATTAAGTTGGTCGTGCGCCTACTTATTTCTTCTGATTCGCATTTCCCTGGCTGGCTGTATTTTGCCGAGTGCATCGTCACTACCGTCTTGTGGCCACTGGCAACTTGGATTTTATTAGCACCGCAAAGGCGCGCTGTTGATAAAGACGAGACCCGTCCAATCTAAAAAAAGGTGAGCGATGACCGAACTTAAAAATACCGAACGCGAGCTTTATTTTTTTCGGATGCGTTTAATCGTCTTCGGCATTTTCGCTTTGTTTTGTTTTCTGGTTTTAATCGGACGCTACGTCTGGTTGCAAATTGTGCGGCATGATGTGTACGTCACTAAGGCCAACGAAAACCGTATTTCTGTGTTGCCCGTTGTGCCTAACCGCGGTTTGATTATGGATCGCAATGGCGTGGTGTTAGCACGTAATTTCTCAGCTTATACTTTAGAAATCACACCTTCTAAAATTACCCAAGACCTTGATAGTTTGATCGATGATTTGGCCACGCTCGTGGATATTCAGGCCAAACATCGCAAACGTTTGCGTAAGTTGATGGAAGAATCGAAAAGCATCGGTAGTTTGCCGATACGCACCCGCTTGTCGGACGAGGAAGTGGCGCGTTTTACGGCGCAGCGTTATCGTTTTCCCGGAGTTGAGATTCAAGCGCGTTTATTTCGCCAATATCCTTTAGGCGATGTCGCTTCGCATGTCATTGGTTACATCGGACGTATCAATAAAAAAGACGCGGAAATGATCGACGATGGTGAAGATGCGCCCAATTACAAAGGCACCAATTACATCGGTAAAGAAGGGCTGGAAAAAAGCTACGAAAAAGTTTTGCATGGGATTACCGGCTTTGAAGAAGTTGAAGTTTCAGCGGGTGGACGGGCGGTGCGAACCTTGTCGCGCAATTCACCAAACTCGGGTAGTAATTTGATTTTGTCGGTGGACATCGAATTGCAAAAAGTCATAGAAGAAGCCTTCGGTGATCGGCGTGGTGCAATGGTTGCGATCGAGCCGAGTACGGGTGACGTTTTGGCGTTTGTCTCAAAGCCGACTTACGACCCTAATCTTTTCGTCGAGGGCATCGACCAACAAAGCTGGAATGAGCTCAATACATCAGAAGATATTCCACTCCTCAATCGCCCACTAACCGGCGCCTATCCACCCGGCTCGACTTACAAACCCTTCATGGCTTTGGCCGCGCTAGAATTAGGTAAGCGTATTCCGAGCCAAGCGATTTCCGACCCTGGCTATTTCATTTTCGGGAATCATACTTTTAACGACGATAAAGTGGGCGGTCATGGCGTGTACGGCCCGGTCGATATGTACCATGCGATTGTCCATTCTTGCGATACTTATTTCTTTTCTTTGGCTAATGATTTAGGGGTCGATAGTATTCACGATTTTATGAAGCCATTTGGCTTAGGTCAGATTACAGGCATTGACCTCGACAATGAAAGGCGCGGTCTCTTGCCTTCAAGCGAATGGAAACGCAATAACTTTAGAAAGCCGGAGCAGCAACGCTGGATACCCGGTGACACGATTTCTTTGGGCATCGGACAAGGTCAAAATACATTTACGCCTTTACAGATGGCGCATGCGATGGCAACTTTGGTGAATAACGGCATCGTGATGAAACCGCATTTGGTTAAGATAATCGAGAACCCGCATAGCAAGGAAAAAATTCTAACGGTGCCTAAAGAAAGCGCACGCATCCCACTTAAACCTGAAAATATCGAGATCATTAAAAATGCGATGGCAGGGGTGAGTAAAGAAGGCACCGGTGCTCGCGCTTTTCAAAACACGGCTTACCTCGCTGGCGGTAAAACCGGAACGGCGCAGGTCATCGGCTTAAAAAAAGGTGAAAAGTACGATGCCAATAAGATCGCAGAACGTTATCGCGATCATGCTTGGTATATTTCTTTTGCACCCTACGATCAACCGAAAATTGCAGTGGCGATTATCGTTGAAAATGGTGGCAAAGGCGCGGCAGCGGCAGCACCTATTGTGCGTAAAGCTTTTGATTATTATTTGCTCGGAAAGCGCCCGAATGAAAAGGCTGTTCCAGTGAGTTTGCCCGTCAATGAAAGCGATGAAGAGAGTGACGAGCAAGCGCCCGCGCTACCGATGACTAGCCCGAAACCCATCGCCCCAAATGATGAGCGTGTCGGCAATAGTAGTCGCATCCGGAAAAGGAATTAGCGATGGATAATAAAAATTTTTATTGGCATCGTATTCGCAGTTATTTCACGGTGTTCGATGCTTCTTTGTCGGTGCTTATTTTTTTGATCGTATCGATCGGTATCGTGACCATGTATTCTGCGGGCTTAGATTTTCCCGGCCGCCTTGAAAATCATCTCCGCAATATTGTCTTTGCATTTTTTGTGATGTGGATAGTGGCGAATATTCCACCGCAAACTTTAATGCGTTTTGCGATACCGATTTATACGATAGGGGTCGCTTTATTGCTGGCGGTAGTTGCCTTTGGTATGGTCAAAAAAGGTGCACGCCGCTGGTTGAATTTGGGCGTGGTGATTCAACCTTCGGAGATACTGAAAATCGCGGTGCCGCTCATGTTGGCCTGGTATTTTCAAAAACGCGAAGGCGCTTTGCGTTGGAAAGACTTTGCAGTGGCCGCCGTGATTTTGGCAGTACCGTTGGGTATCATCGTTAAGCAGCCTGATTTGGGCACGGCCTTATTGGTTGGCGCGGTAGGCTTTGCCGTGATTTTCTTAGCGGGTTTGTCTTGGCGCTTATTGCTCGGTTTAATCTTGGTCATTGCGATCGTGGTACCGACTGTGGTTTGGCCGCACTTGCGCGACTATCAAAGAGACCGTGTGATGGTCTTGCTTGACCCTAGCAAAGACCCATTGGGTAAGGGTTTTCACATTATTCAATCAACCATCGCGGTTGGTTCCGGTGGTGTGACAGGTAAGGGCTGGACCAATGGCACGCAGTCGCATCTTGAATTTATTCCCGAGCACACGACTGATTTTATTTCGGCAGTTTATCTGGAAGAATTTGGTTTCATCGGTAGCTGTATTTTGGTCTTACTGTATTTTTTGGTGGTGGTTCGAGGGCTGATGATTGCGGCGAATGCGCCGACTTTGTTTGCGCGACTGATGGCGGGCGGAGTTACGGCAATTTTTTTCACCTACGCATTTGTTAATCTGGGCATGGTGGTGGGGGTGTTGCCAGTGGTGGGGGTGCCGCTTCCGTTTATGAGTTTTGGCGGCACGGCGATGATGACCTTGGGTATGGGCTTGGGGATTTTAATGAGCGTCCAACACCATCGAAAGTTGATGAAGTCGTGATGCGCATGCGTCTAGTATTTTGCTGGAGCCTGTTGTTTTTAACGGCGTGTTCTAGCCCGCCAAAAGCGCCGCAGCAGCCGACCCGTGTTAGCACCAATAGCACGGCAACGAACACTGCTGCAAAAGAAATTGCCGGTAAAGGGGATGCCAATCCAGCGGTTTTACCGAAGGCTAATTCGGGACGCGGTGGCTATTATCAGGATGATGGTCCGGGCGACGATATTCCCCCCAATTTAGCGCAGACAGAAGACCCCATTCCTACGCTAGAAACTTATTCGCGGACGGGGAATAGGCCTTATACCGTTTTCGGAAAAACCTATACGCCCATCATCGACACTGGCACGCCTTTTACCCAGCGTGGAGTCGCCAGTTGGTATGGGAAAAAATTTCATGGCAAGCGCACTTCATCGGGCGAGCCGTATGACATGTATAAAATCACTGCCGCGCATCCAGTACTACCGATTCCTTCGTATGCCCGGGTGACGAACCTAGCGAACGGTAAGCAGATTATCGTGCGGATTAATGATCGAGGCCCATTTCATTCCAATCGTATTATGGACTTGTCGTATACCGCGGCGCTGAAACTCGATTATTTGGGCAAGGGCAGTAGTGAGGTCGAAGTCGAGCGCTTACTGCCTGAGGACATCGCTAAAATGGCGGAAAATCAGCGCAATCATATCGTGCAAAGCGAACTGGAAACCAGGCCAGCGCCGCGTAAATCTGGCGCGAAAAATCAAGCACCTGCGGAACCAGAATTGAGTTTGGAAAACCTGTTGGCACAACAAGCGCAAAGGGAAGCGGCAAGGGAAAGCGAAGCTAAGAATATGAAGCTCAAGCCCACCCAGCAAACGCCTAAATTGGCCGAGGAAAATCAAGCCACAACAGCCAGTGTCGCAGCTTATTATTTGCAATTTTCAGCCTTTGCGATTCGCGCCAACGCCGAAAAAAGTCTAAATGAATTTCAAGCAAAATTTGCCGACAAGGCTGGCAATGCCACGCTAGAAATTATCGTGCAGGGCAATTTATATCGTTTGCAAAGCGGGCCCTTTGCGAGCAAACAAGAAGCGCAAGTCGCAGCGGACTCATGGGCGATTGGTAGTGTAAAGCCTATCGTGGTGCAGCGCTGATGTTGACTTTATTCTGCCTCGTCCTTCAAGCGCAAGGCTAGGCTATACAGCGCATTTTTTTTCGATCCCGTAATTTGCGCAGCTAAGGCGGCGGCTTGCTTAACAGGCAGTTCCTTGAGCAAGATATTGAGTACTCTTTTATTTTCCAGTTCATCGTCGCCGCTCGCTGGCTTCGCGCCTTCCAGTATCAAAACAAATTCACCCTTTTCCCGATGCGCGTCAGCCTTGATCCAAGCGAGGGCTGCACCCAAGGTACAGGCATGAATTTCCTCAAATAATTTACTGAGTTCGCGGGCAAAAACGATGCGCCTTTCTGAACCGAACACCTTTATTAAAGCTTCGGTCGTTTCAACGATACGGTGCGGGGCTTCGTAGAAAATTAAGCTCGATTCTTCACTCTGTAATGCGTTTAATTTCGCTTCACGCTGACCGGCTTTGCTAGGCAAAAAACCGATAAATCGAAATTGGTCGTTGACTAGACCGCTGGCCGACAAAGCTGTGATGGCGGCTGATGCGCCGGGGAGTGGGCAAATAGGGTAGCCAGCGGCCTGCACCGCTTGGACAATAATGGCACCTGGGTCGGACACAGCGGGCGTGCCTGCATCAGAGACCAAGGCAATGCGTTCACCGGCCTGTAGGCGCGCAATAATTTTTTCCGCCACGGCATGCTCATTGTGCTGGTGCGCCGCAATCAAAGTTTTGTGCAAGCCATAGCGCGTCATCAGTTGTGCAGTATTGCGCGTGTCCTCACACGCCACCGCGTCAACCAGCGCCAATACATGCAAAGCGCGTAAGCTAATGTCCGCACTATTGCCGATGGGTGTTGCCACGACGTACAAAGTCGCGTTAGCATAGCTTTGTTGCGTCAGCGCTTCCTGCAGCGCTCGCAAAGTCGAAAATGGGATGCCGGAGCTGGGTTCTTCAGTCATAGTGTGTGGGTAAGTAGGTAGGCTCTAAAGGAGATTGTACGCGATGAATCCGTCTTCATGGTTAGCCAAACGTTTAGGGAGCCTACGCACGCAACAACAAAGAACGGGCGATGCGGGCGAAGAGCAAGCACTCAGTTATTTATTGGGGCAAGGCTTAAGCTTAGTTGAGCGTAGTTTTCTGTGTAAAGGCGGTGAGATTGACTTAATCATGCGCGATCAGCAGCATTTAGTGTTTGTTGAGGTTAGAAAGCGGCGCGATGCGCGTTTCGGCGGCGCGAAGGCCAGTGTCACCCAGGCAAAACAAAGACGAATGGTCCACGCCGCCCAAGTCTACCTCAAGCAATTGACCCGACAGCCCCCATGCCGTTTCGATTTGCTGGCGATTGAAAACGAGCAAGTACAGTGGCTGAAGAATATTATTTCCTGAACGTAGTGATCGATAAATCTCGGTTTATAATCTGCCCACTATGAAAAATCAACGCATCCTCTCCCATTTCCACGAAAGCGCCGAACTCAAAATGATTGCGGCGGAATTACTGGCCGAGCCCATAGAGCAAGCGATAGAACTGATGTTTTCCGCACTGTCTAACGGTAACAAGATACTGGCCTGTGGCAATGGCGGGTCAGCGGCTGATTGCCAGCACTTCGCAGCAGAATTGGTGGGACGATTTGAACGTGAACGTTTGCCTTTGCCCGCGATGGCGCTCACGGTCGATAGCTCTATTTTGACCGCGGTAGCGAACGACTATAGTTTTCAGGAGGTCTTTGCCAAGCAAGTGCAAGCTTTTGGTCAGGCGGGCGATATCTTACTGGCGATTAGTACTTCGGGTAATTCGGTCAGCGTGATTAATGCGGTGAACGCAGCCTTAGAAAGAGACATGCGCGTGATTGGCTTGACCGGCAAAGGTGGAGGCGAAATGCAGCATGTTCTGACGGAAGCGGATGTGCATATTTGTGTGCCACATGAACGAACAGCCCGTATTCAGGAAGTGCATTTATTAACGATACATTGTTTGTGCGACGGCATCGATGCTGCGCTTTTTGGAGGAGATGCTGATGAATAGTTGTCTGCGTAGAGGGATTTTGGTTTGCGCGCTTTTGGCGAGTGTCGCCGGTTTGCAAGCCTGTGTAGCAGTGGTCGTAGGCGGCGCTGTTGTCGGTACTATGGCCGCAACCGATCGCAGAACTTTAGGCGCACAAACCGAAGACAAAGCCATCGTGTTTAAAGGTGAAGCTGCCATGCGGCGAGCATTGGGCGATGCGGCGCATATCAACGTGAATAGTTTTAATCGGCATGCTTTACTGAGCGGCGAAGTGGCTGATGAAGCCGCGAAACAAAAAGCCGAACAAGAATTACGCGCGATTCAAGGCGTGCAATCGGTACACAATGAAATCGTGATTTCGGGCTTGTCGAATTTCTCAGCCAGATCGAATGACACCCTCATCACCACCAAAGTGCGCGCCTCTTTCATCGATACCAAAGACATGTACGGCAGCGCATTTAAAATCATCACCGAAGCGGGTACCGTATTTCTCATGGGGCGCGTCACGCAACGCGAAGGCAACCAAGCCGCCAGCATCGCAGCAGGCGTCAACGGTGTGCGCAAAGTGGTGAAACTATTTGAATACCTCAGCGAAGAAGAGTTAAAAGCCATGCTGCCAACTTCCAGCAAGATTGATTTGAACTCTGATAC
>JAHFQV010000163.1 GCA_023259175.1 Oxalobacteraceae bacterium
TTAGGCCAACGCTCAGTTGCCTTGGCTGCAGTCACACCATGAAAAGCAGCGCAACACACCAATAAACTACGCTCGGCACCTACCTCATCCGACAAGGCTTGTAACTGTTCGGCAGAGAGATTTTGTGTCGTCACATAAATAAAATCACGCTCGCTAGAATGACCATGCTGCCACCACGCGGTGTCTGACGGTGCATAACTAAAACCCTCCAGCTTCGCTAAAGCTTCCGACAATTGCGCCGCATTATATTGAGGGTTAATCACAGGCATACCCCAACGATCATGCACAATCAAACTAGGCGCGAGTTGGTAGTAACGAAAACCGCCACCACCTTGCCAATGAACCGCCTCAGAAATACCGCCTTTGTCTTCGCCATTAATGACTTTTTGCAAGCGGGGAATGACATGGGTATGGCAATGCTCACCCAGCTCTATCATGATCCAACGCCGCCCCATTTTGTGCGCAACCGCGCCTGTGGTGCCTGAGCCTGCGAAGGAGTCTAGGACTAGGTCGTTGGGGTTACTAGCGAGCGTAAGAACCCGTTCAATTAATCGTTCTGGTTTCGGTGTGTCGAAAACACTCTTCTCATTAAATGACTTGACTTCCTTCTTTGCATCTTGATTATCACCAACATCATCACGTAACCAAATAGTTTTGCTAACTACACCGCCTTGCACTTCAGATAAAAACCTCTTTATCCGAGGCACCCCATCTCCTTTAACTCCATACCAAATTCGATTATCTGCAGAAAGTTCTGCCAAGCGATCCTTCGAAAATGCCCAGCATCGGCTTGACGGTGGATTTACTATCCGTCCTGATGGCGTGGTTATAGGGTAATCGGTAGCAGACGAGTATGATTTAACAGACATGTTGTCTGACATCCATAGTCCACGTGAATCACTATCGGGATTCTTGTAAAGCGCATCCATTTCTTCTGTTCTAGGCAAAAGATTAGGCCTCCAAACAGATTTTTCCTTTGCAAATACAAGGATATGGTCGTGAGAATCTGATAACCATTTTGCGTCATTCTGAGGAGCATACTTCTTTTGCCAAACAACATTTGACACAAAATTTACTCGCCCAAAAATCTCATCACACATCACTTTGAGATAATGAGCTTCATTGTCATCAATCGTAATCCAAAGCGAACCATCCTCAGACAATAAGCGCCGAATAATCTCCAAGCGATCACGCATCAAGCCCAACCAAATCGAATGCTCCAAGCCATCGTCATAATGCGTAAAAGCACTCCCCGTGTTATACGGCGGATCAATAAACACGCACTTAACTTTACCCGTAAACTCCTGCTCCAAGGCCTTCAACGCCAGCAAGTTGTCACCAAAAATCAGCCGATTATCAAACACATCCGCATCCGAAAACCGCTGCTTAGCGTGATAACTCTTGCTAGGGTCTTCCAGCAAAATACGCGGCTCCAATTTGGGTCGTTTTTCTTTACCTATCCACGTGAGTTCTAGTTTTTGTTTGCTCATCAATTAATCCCATTTAATACTGATCAGCCAACGGCTTTCATATGCGGCATGGATTCATCTGGTACAGCAATATTCTGGCTGAAAAACATGACTTCACTCCCCACATACCGCCGTTGTGCGGTGTAATTCAATCCATAATTCAAAGACTGACTCATTTTGTACATGGCACAGATTTCCTCGACGTTATCGTAGGAAACTACCCATGGCCATTTAAATCCATTTTGTTGGAGTTTTTTTGCTATCGCAATATGATCGTCATGCTCATAGTAATTGCGATACAAGCCCTTCCCCTTGACGTAATATGGTGGGTCAAGATAGATCAGGGATTGTTTTGGCAAAAATTCAGAGCACCGTTTTAGTAATTGCAACGAATCTTCACAATAGACAGAGATGTTGCGTGCATGATTTGCGATAGCTTCAATCCGTGCCGCTACAACATCCTTCTTGAATCGTGCGTCGAGCTTATAATCGCCATCCTGATTTTTCCCACCGATCACACCTGCCTTGAGAATACCCGATCGATTTGTTCGATTTAGGAATAGTGTTGCAAAACCTTTTTCAACTATGGTCGCCTTACTTTCTTCGCGCAGCACTGAGCGCCAGCGAAACCATTCTTCCATCGTGATAGGCGTAGATTCCAATAGCGCAAGCAATTTATCTGAATACTTTGTCACCGCTGCCCAGAAGGCATAAATCGCTGGGTCTGCATCGTTGATGTGGATATGGCTAGCCTTGCCTTCAAGCAGGAGTTCTAGCGCTACTCCTGCACCACCAGCATAAGGTTCAAGGTAATGCCCATCAACAAGGTCATTTTGCTCCATTATTTTTGCAATAAATGGAGCAAACGGTGCCTTTCCCCCGGGATACCGTAATGGACTATATAACTTATTCGAATACATGACTAAAGCCTCTTCAAATTTACCTTCAATGCTGCCAACTTACTCACGTCAACCGCAAACCCCTCGCTCATCACTCCATGAATGGCAAGTTCGAATTTTTGTAAGAATTCGTTGCTAGCACTTGGGTGCATTTCAATCCAATGCTTCCATGGATTAAGTAACTTGTTAGAAGATGAAACGATTTTCTGAAACTCAAGATCTTTATAAAAACGTTTGAAAACTTCTCTGGGCGTTTTGTCACCCGAGTATGCCGCTAAGGATACACTCACATCGACATGTTGGCCAGTTATTGCAAATTCACGAATAACTTCTGCTCCCACCCTAGTAAATACGTCTCGGGTGAACAGCAAATCGTTTTTCCAAAAACAGTCGTTTGCTGGGAGATTGTACAAATGTTCGAAAATTAATTGGTCTGGTGGGAGGTCGCCAGGTAGAAGTACCACAGTTCTTGGCTTCTTCTTTTTAACTTGTTTCGCGGCATCTGAGTCTAAACAGATAATGCTTTTCTCTGCAAATTCAGGCACACCTTTATCAATTAGATTGAGATAGTTGCTGCAACCAAGAGTAACGTTAGACAATGGCGCAGTAAATTTTTTAATTGGTTGCCGATTCATCAAAGCGGCACAGAAATCCGAAGCCTCTTTATCCTCAAAATAAATATTGATCCTCGGAAGTTTGTCAATGATTCCTACCGCGACTGTTTCCGTATTTATGTCTGCGCTAATTTGTGTCCAAGACCAGTCCTGCATCACCTGAACCCCACCATAGGTATTGCTCAAGTAAACGGTCTTATAAATCCTACGATATTGTTGGCTCTGCTGGTAGGCATATTCGATCAAAGTGGGTGAGTGTGATGTCATCACAACTTGGAGATTCAAGCTCTTGCACTCTCTGTCGAGAATTTTCAGCAAGTTTACTTGCGCGGTCGGAAACAAACCTGCATCTGCCTCGTCTATCAACAATAATCCACCTTTGTAGTCCGCATACTCATCTTTCAACTTACGAAACGACATTAATGCAAGAACAATTTGTCCCGCATTGTCTTCACCAGCAGAGACGGAATCTTGATCGTAATTGTCAGCGTGCGCCACCGCAGAACTGATGGTTCCTTCTGTCCCTGTCGCCAAAGAAGATTGTCGATTGAGTAATTCATTTGTCAGCCCAATAAAATCTTGTTTGTGTTGCTTTAAATATGCAAAATCAATGACTTTATAGTCTCGATCTGCGATCGGAAATAATCGCTTCAGACTCAAAAAGATCACAGGATGTGTAAAGTTGCGACTGGCATTTTCACCTTTCTCGACAGCGCTGTTGTTTCGAACAACTGGTCTTGGCGATTTTCCGCGAGTCATTAATTCTAAGTTTGCGGTGGCATCTTTGTTTGAATACCCGTCATATAGCTCAATGGTAGTTTCCATTGAACCTGGCCTGTCAAACTTATCTGAGATTCTAAAATGTTCACTGTATCGAGATTTGAATAGGCTTCCAGTAATTTGTCGAAATGAAAATGCTTGTTTGTTGACGTAATTTTTCTCGAAACTAAATATTTGCGCAGCAATTCCAAGGATCGACGATTTTGAGGTTCCATTTTTTCCGCATATTACGGTGATTCGATCGCCAAATTCAATTTCTACATTATTCAATGCTCGGAAATTAACGACGCTTATTTTTTTTAGTTGAGTCTTTGACTTGTTCGCCATTATTTGTTCTCCTGTTTTCGTGACAATTGTATTAAAGCGTATTCAGGAGACACTGTCTCTCGAATTGGAAAAGCGAGGTGACCACGGCGCAAATTAAGCAGGTTGCCTACATCAAAACCTTTACAAAATTGCTTAGCGAGACGGGTAGACAAGGCGGCTAATTGTTGTTTGCCATAAGCTGCGCGGGCCTGTCCTTGCTGTTCGTGCTCGACGATTAAGCGGGAAATTTTCCAATAGTTCACCATCATTGATTGGTTGAACGTTTGACGCACACGATGGCGTGCCGTTTGAATCATCTCGGCGATTTGGCTCGCTAATATTCCCAAGGCATCGGTTGACTGGAATGGCTTGTGCTTAGTCATGTCAATGCCCATTCAAGGGTGAAAAGTGTGAGCGCTTCTACTTGTTGCTGAAGCTGGTTCTCTAATTGTTCTAGTAAGGCATTGCGCTGGGATTCGATTTCATCTTGTCGGAGAAACAGTTCGCGCCGTAACTGGCTGCGCTTGCCCTCTAGTTCGCGCTGTCGCTTTTGCCAAGACAGTTTATCTTCCAAAGTGGGGGAGATAGCAGCGTTACGGCGCACTTCTTTGATCTCGCGGTCAATATCGACGATTTGCTGTTCTAGCCCCAACTTGAGATCATCCGCCCATGCATCGAGCTTTTCTACTTCCAATCCAAAGTAGTTTAAGTTACGTTGATTTATTTCCGCTAGCAGGGTGGCTTGGCGCTTCGATAAATCGGCTAGCAGCAAGCTGTGTTCGTCGATTGCTTGATGGGTTTCATTAGCGAGTGCTGGTAAGCGAAGCAATTTTTCTGGATCGTCTTCTTGCAACACTTGTCCCTCAGTCGTTACCGCTGCCACAATCAAGCGTTGTTCTTGACTGCCTAATGCCTCAACCGAAATCAGTTTCAGCGTAAGCCAGCCGCGCTTGCCTCGATAGTGTTCTAGCGTACTGATTTTTGTGCCGTAGGCGTCGTAATTGAAGACTAATGTTGCGGGGTGTAACGTGCGGCTTTTGGCAAGATCCGTCACCCACGCGGCGAGTGGGTGTCCGATGCGATAGAGGTGCGAATCGCCCGAACGTCTTGGGAGTTCGTAACGGCCTAGCTCAACCGTCTGTAAACTTTGTGCAGGCAGACTTCGCAGCACAAAACCGTGTTCATCAAAATGCGCATGGTCGTGTAGCTCCGCACGGGTGAGCTCCAGTAGCATGTTTTCGTATTTGCCGCGTATGGCCTGGCTATCTTGGGCGCGCATGCGTAATTTTGCTTGCACTTCTTCGTCAAAATTCTCTAACAAAATTTGCCGCGTTTTGACCATGGCTTCATTGATCTCGCCGGAAAGGTCGCGCTGTAGCTGTTCAAAACTCGCTTTGATGGCATTGGGCTCGCGGCAATTTTGGTAGATGTCGGCAATGCGTTTCTCAAAATCCACGCCTGAGCCGATTGCGCCAAGCACTTCATCACTGGCACCAAACACGCCTTCAAATAATTGAAATTTTTCTGCCAATAATTGGTAGACGCGGGCATCGGCTTCGTTGCTGCGATCGACAAAATTCACCACGACGACATCAAATTTTTGACCATAGCGATGGCAACGACCGATGCGCTGTTCTATGCGTTGTGGATTCCAAGGTAAATCGTAGTTGATGACCAGTGAGCAAAACTGTAGATTGATCCCTTCTGCGCCCGCTTCGGTTGCGATCATGACTGTGCCGCGTTCTTTGAAGTGCTCGACCAAGGCGGCGCGCGTGTCGGCTGTTTTTGAGCCTGAGATGCGAT
>JAHFQV010000164.1 GCA_023259175.1 Oxalobacteraceae bacterium
TCGTGTTTATCGATGTTTCAATCTATTTTTTTGTTGGCTGCCCCGTTAATTCTGGTCGCTTCATCTATCAGCCCAACATAGGAATGACGAGCGCGAAGCGTCCATGTTGATTTGGAGGTTAAGCACATTTGAATTCAATTTTATGGATTTTTTTCAAATCAACATTCTGTTTCGCTTCCCACAAATTGTAATGATCTTGCATCATTAACCAACTTTCAGGCGAACGCCCCAATACTTTCGATAGACGAAGTGCCATTTCAGGACTGATGCCGCTGGCTTCATTCAAAACTCGGTTAAGCGTCGATGGCGCAACGCCGAGTTTGAGGGCAAGCTCCCTGCCACTGATCTCATTAGGTTCTAGGTAGACATTTTGAATAAATGCGCCTGGATGGGGTGGGTTGTGCATTGCCATTAATGATAATCCTCATAATCTAAAATATGGGCGTTACCCTGTTCAAACTCAAAAGTAATTCGCCAATTACCATTGACCCAAATCGACCACCGACCTTGACTCGTGCCCTTTAGAGAATGAAGTCGAAAGCCGGGAATATCCATATCCTCAATCGATAGTGCAGTATCAAGTGCAATCAGTTGCATTTTGAGTCGCTTAGCATGGGCAGGTTGAATGCCACTCAAGCTACCGGATTCGTAGTATTTTCGCAGACCCTTATGTCGGAAGGATGTGATCATCGACTAATAATAGCGCATTGCGCACCACGCAACAAGCGCTTCCTTGAAGGTGGTTGCAGATACATAACGATTAAGCGGGCATGTATTTAGCGCGAATCTCGAACGAGAAGTTACACGTACTAATCGAGCTTCTTCTCAACCAATTGTCTGCTAAATGGAAGGTTTAGAAAAACAAAGAAAAGTGACGGGGCTGATCAAGCAAATTTAAGGCCCGACCCGAGGCACTGCGCGCCCTGTCACTACACCCCCTTTCACAAAGGCGGTCAAGGTCACCATTTAAGCAAGGTCGTAGTTGTTTCCCCCAAAAAAATCACTTCGCATACCATCACAATGTTGTATTATCCACCTAATACACCATATTTCAATTTTGATCCGCGTATGAAAGCACATACTCCCGCCATCTTTAGTATTGCCCCTGGCGCTAGCGAGCCGATTTACAAGCAATTGATGGAGCAAATACGCAGGATGTGCGCTTCTGGGCAGCTTGCTGATGGCGATCTTTTGCCCTCAGTACGTGAGGTCGCACTGGCTTTGACACTCAATCCCATGACGGTTTCTAAAGCCTATAACTATTTAGAGGTCGAGGGCTTGCTACGGCGCCATCGTGGTGTTGGGATGCTGTTATGCGTCCCCCGGAAAAATCATTCACCGCCTGCGCATGAACGACACAGTCAGCGCGAACAATTGCTGCGCCCCACACTCGAGCGCGCGGCGCAAGAGGCGCTACAAATGGGTATGCCTGCTAGTCGCGCCCTTGCCTTATTCAAACAAATTTTAGGAGAAAATAAATGACAGCTGCATTGCAATTGGTCGGCGTTTCCAAGCAATTTGAAAAAAATAGTGTATTGCGCGATCTCGATTGGACTGTCGCACGCGGCACCGTGGTTGGACTGCTAGGTCGCAATGGTGCGGGAAAAACGACGCTACTCGAATGTGCTTTGGGCCTGCGTAAAGCAAATCAAGGACAGGCTTTCGTAATGGGCGAGCCTAGTACTCATCTGAGCGACATAGTTCGCTCAAAAATAGCGTATGTTCCGCAAAACTCTGAACTGTTTGAGTGGATGACGGGCGGAGAAATGTTGGGCTATTTCAAATCCATTTACCCGCATTGGAATACCGCCAAGGTCGACCATTTAGTGCGCAAATGGGATATCGATATCAGCAAAAAAATCGCTCAACTATCCGCGGGACAAAAGCAACGCCTCTCCATCATCCGCGCCTTGGCACATGATCCAGAATTTTTAATTCTCGATGAGCCTGTCGCCAGCCTTGATCCATTAGGTCGACGCGAGTTTTTAAACGAACTCATTAATGGCGTGATCGAACATCAAACAACGGTCATTTTTTCGACGCATATTTTGTCCGACCTTGAACGTATCGCGATGGATGTAGCTTTTTTGTGCGAAGGGAAAATCGTCTTACAAGGAGAGCTCGATCATCTTCTAGAAAACATCTACAAAGTGGAAGGCGATGAGGCGCAATTACAAGCATTGCTGCAAACGCGACCTGCACAAATTGTACGGCTCAAGGATGACACTCATGACAGGCCCATCTTACTAAAAATCTCGCCGCATCAAGCACAAGAATTACGTGCGCAACATCCCCATTTCACCATTAACGACATGAATTTAGAAGACCTTTTTATTGAGGTGACACAGTGAGGACCACGAATTTTTCGATCTATTTTTCGATCGCGAAATTTGCCTACCACCGCGACAGTGGCATGGGCAAAGTCATGCACGCCACGCTGTTTTTTACGATGATCGCAGGCCTACTCTTTGCATGGAAATTTCCCGACTATGCGCAAACTGGACATGTCCTCAGCATGGTCGCATTTGCTGGTTTCTTTATCGGTTATTGGTTGGTCTTTTGCATAGGATTTTTATTGCAAAACAGCCCAGCCCATGCTTGCACCGTGCCGCATTTGCAGCGAAAAATTCGCCAACTAGCGATGCTGCTCTGCCTCAGCATTTCGCTTATCTTCTCTTCGGTCGCGGGATACTTACTCGGTCATTTCACGATTATTTTTGCGCTCAGCATTGCAAGCCTTGCGATGTTCTGGGCATACAATGCGTATTTTTACGCGCTATTCCTCAGCATCTTGGTGTCCATCAAATGGTGGCTTCCATTAGCGATAGCCAATGAAGCCAATACACTCTTATCCTTATCCGAATTAGCTGCATCCCTAGCTTATGCGTGGCTCTGCCTGCAGAGTAGTTTTCCGCGCGGTGGCGACCAGCATTTCATCCTATTCAAATCCCTGAAACATTTATTGCAGCAGACCACACCCTACAACGATAGCAATAGCATTTCGCAGAGAATGGGTAGACTGGGAGCCCTTTTCTCCGTCTTTTATCGTCGTGATTTAAACACCCTCATCAGCACTACTGTCGGCACACCAGAGCGACGCATGAACCTAGGATTAGGACCGTATTTTCACTGGGGCGTTGATATTTTTTTGGCGGCGATAGCGTGCATTTATAGCGTCATATTTTTGCTAGACGGCGATAAGCAAAATAGGGAATTTTTTCTGGGACTTCTGCTCTTATTGTTTCCCCTCATGGCTAGCGCGAATTTTGCACTATCGTGTCTGGCTCAATTACATAGAACGAGACGCGAGCAAGCCTTGCTCTGCCTCGCTCCCATCATTCCCCAACACCGCAATCGCAATCACATGTTAAGAAGTCTGCTATTGCGCCGCTTTATGCAAAATTTTCTAATGTCCACAATCTGTGTAGGCTTACTGCTAAGCACTGGCATGTTCTTAGGACTGTCGGGCTATGGCGTTTGGGTATTGGGATATCTATTAAGCCCACTGTTCTTCGTCTACGTTTTGCAAGACTACAGCCAATTGAACCTCGCCCCAAACAATGGACTGCGCGTAGTCGCTATGCTTAGCCTCATCGTCGCAGCGTGCTTGAGTATCAAGTGGAGTACTGGCGTGATTTTTTATTTCGCGATTATGGGCACCGCATCTTTGTTTATTTTTGCGACTTATCACGGCCTACATCGTTGGCGTGAGATGCTTACTTACGAGGCTCAGATGCCGGTGGGGTGTCAACGTGATGACGACTACGGTAGCTAAATCGGACGGCGACCATCGGTCTTGACGTTGCAAAAATAAGTGCGATATTTCATGTTTTATTTGAAGATTGCGGGAACATGTTGAATGAAAAGTTGAAATTTCCATGAAAGTTCGGAACCCAAGTCGTCCGGCTTTATACGCGAACAAGGATGCAAAAAAATTTCACGCCTCCCTAAAGCTTTGACCTTGATCTTATTTCGAAAAAATTTTTTGAAATTGCCGACGACCTTTACTGCTGACGGTGAGTGCGCGACTATCGAGATCGCGTTCTACCCATGCGTGGCTGATAAAGTGCTGTAACAGCGCGGCCCCCAGAGCACCACCCAAATGGGGACGGCGTTCACTCCAATCTAGACATGAACAGGCGAAGCGACGACGGCTTTTGCCTATTGGAGCAATCGTAATTCCCAAATTAAGGAGTCCGGCCTGCCCTGCTTCACTGAGCCGAGATTCTCCATTAGGCGCACCTTTGGTGCTTTTTGGACGTTGACGGCGATTTTGCGGTCATTTTCACGTGATTTTATTTTCCCATAGCTCGCTATGGGAAAATAAAATCACGCAAAACTGCCTCGCAAACTCATCCGTCACCATCTCAAACCCTAATGGAAAATCTCGGCTGAGTTGATAAGTGTCACGATCATTGCCGAGGGCAGGGGTAGGAAGCAGCCAAACCAAGCGCAAAAAATGATCATGCAATGCCACAGCGACCTCGCCCGCCATGTGGTCATAACAGGTGCGGGCATGGCGTAATCTATCGGGGGTACTGGGCACAAATGGTAGGGCAGAAAGGCCCGCAATCGCCATTAAAGCTTCTAAGGCAGTCGCTACTTCTTGACCGGTTAATTGATAATATCGATGCTTACCTTGTGCCACCACGGTCACCAAATTTTGCTCACGTAATTTGGCACAATGTACACTGGCAGTGGAGGGACTCACTTCAGCGATGACCGCTAATTCGGTACTGGTGCGTGCGCGCCGAATAAATCCTCGCTTCCCTAGTAAATCGAAGAAACACCCTAGCCAAAAAACATAAAATGGACGAAGCAGACACGCGATCAAGGACGCGCACGCACAAACCACATTTGAATTCCCAACTCCACCATGACGACGACACAAGCTCCACGTCGATTCTGCCGTGTTAAGGCTACTCAGGACACCAACCACACTGATTCAGTTGTCGCTCTTGAGCGAAAAGCTAGTCCGCTGGTTTGGAGGCAATTGCAAACAATCGGAAAGCAAACAGAACCTCAATCAATCCGCCGAGTCCTGCAGCAACGACGGGTGAAGCGCCGAGAAAAAAAGCAAGATTTGCAGCGACGATGAGGCACCCGCCAAGTATCCAGAAAAATGGTCTGCCAAACATAGTTGCAAAGACTAGGTAGCGACTTCCAATCGTTGCCATCATCGCGGGGAAAAAAAGCGTTGGCTTTAAAAGGAAAAGACCGTAGGCCATAGCGCAGCAGAGGATAAGCCAAATTGTCGACGCGATCCCCAGTTGGTTCAGTGCGTTGGTTTTGTTTGTCTTCGCAGAGCGCCCTAGCACCTTTGTAACAAGTATGCTGATCGGATGAATTAGCGCACCGCCTATGAGCAGAGTCCATACGGCCTTGCTTATTCCAAGCTGATAGCACATCAGTGCGGCAACAATCCAAATGAGGCCGGATACTAGGACTCCAGGAGCACCGTCATAGTGAGCCTGGCGCATCTCATTTTGCTGCTCCTCGGATAAAGCAAATCTCATCAATTCCTCCTGTGGCTAACGAATAGCGTTTAGCGGCCGCACCGGAAACGCAAAAATATGAACCCGCGATCATCGCGGCGGATAATCCTTGTTGGGCTGCTCCGAAGCGAGTCGATTGATCAAGGGGATTGTATGCGAATTGCTCACTTGATTGCTAGTAGATTAGCAAAGAAATTATTTATGCTGCGGCGTGGCTAGGGCTTTTGGAGGATCGTTGATCGTTCTCGTCTTTCCCGATGGAGAGGTTTACTTGCGTTTTTTAGCTACGGCACGAACCAGTCCGAAGTTCGCGTAAGAACCCTTTCTTTATTTCAGCTTTGTGTACTGCGATTTGGTCGTAGGCAT
>JAHFQV010000064.1 GCA_023259175.1 Oxalobacteraceae bacterium
GATATGCTGGAAGCGATCGATGGGCAATTTGAATCTGCCGGTGCGCACAGGCCTGCACAACTATATCGCTTAAAGCCCTACTTCAAAAAACAGTTGCAGTTGCTCGAGAGAGGGCTGTGACTTTGCATCACGATTTTTGTGTGGCCGTGTCGGGAAAAATAGACATACACCGCAGTTAAAACCTTCAAGAAGACTTCGTGGTGGTTTTTTGTTAATATGGCGAACCATTTCTTTAACCTCTATTCGTGTACCTATGCCACAGTCTTTAAATCAAGCCGCCCTGCATTTACGCGCAGCCATCCGCGAGGCCACGGCAGGTCTAATCGACCGAGAGCAGTTGGCCGAACTGATGATACTTGCTGCTGTCGCGAAAGAGCATTTGCTGGTGATTGGACCTCCCGGTACCGCGAAGAGCGCAGTTGTTCGGCGCGTTGCGCAAAGTTTGGGGGGGCAATATTTTGAGTACCTTCTGGGTCGATTCACAGAGCCATCCGAACTCTTCGGCCCAGTCAACCTAAGCAAGCTGCGTGAAGGTCAGGTAGAAACTGATATTGCCGGCATGCTTCCGGAAGCGGAAATCGCTTTTCTTGACGAAGTTTTTTTAGGTTCGACCGCCATCCTCAACACCCTGCTAGGACTACTCAATGAACGACAGTTCCGCCGTGGCCACACCCGCATTCATTGCCCGTTGCGAGTCTGCGTTGGTGCAGCGAATGCACTACCAGAGGACGAAGGTCTGGCAGCGTTTGCTGACCGCTTTCTACTGCACGTATTTGTCGATCCAGTGTCCGACAACCGACTCGAAGAGCTCTTGGCTGGAGGATGGGAGGTCGGCCAACATGGTGTGATGCCACTAGCCGAATTAAGCAGTCTTGATGTGCTCAATCAGGCTGTTCCTCAAGTCAACATGGAGGGCGTTCGTTTATCATTGGCTCATGCGATTCGGCTGCTGCGCCAATCACATGTGCATTTATCAGATCGACGCATTGTGAAGGCGCAACAACTGATCGCCGCGGCGGCCGTACTCGCAGGTCGCCAGGCGGCTACCCGTGCCGATTTGTGGCCGCTGCTTTACGTAATTCCGACTGCTGCAGGTCAAGTCAGGGCACGAGAAACACTGCGTGATCTGCTGGCAGAAGCCAGTCATCCCTTACTACACGCGGTTGTTGAGCAGGTCGCACAACAGCCAATGGCGCGACTAGCACGTTTTGTCGAAAGTGCGGACCTATTATTAGTCGGTACCAAGCTAATCGGTGCCAGTTCTCAAATAGAAGCGCTACTACGCGAAATCGATGCCAACTTCGATGCAGCGCAGATGCCCGAACAATTAGCTGAGCGCCGCCAGCGACTTATCGCAAGCTTGGGCAAACACTAATGTCGGCTGTGGTATGGCAGCAGCGTCCCATTGCGTTGACACCGGCTGGGCTGGTGGCCTCCAGAGCACTGGCACCTGCATTGTTGTCGCTGGTGAGCACCTATGATGCTAAGCAAATGTCAACACTGTCGATCGTGGCGACACGCGGCCTAGTTGTATTGCTTGGTTCCAACGACGTGTTGCCTTGGATAGACGGTGGGCGGTACTGCGCACCTGACCTCGACGCACGCAATTTATGGACACCAACCCATATGGTTCCTGCGCTACCGACCGATTTGGTTCAAACAAATTTAATTGAGCGTGCTGGTAGTAGCCCAGTACTGCTGTGGCATGCGCCGGAGCAGTTACTGCCTTTAGCTGGCGCGCAAGTTCTAACCGAGAGTTTATGCGCTTGGCTGGCTCAGGAGCTCACATGACGGCGCTGCCCGTAGCACTGGAGCCATGGGCACTTTGGCTGAACCTGTTCCCACCCGAACTCGCCGCTGCCGTCGGCGCATTGTTACTACGATTGCACCCGTTGATGGGGAAGCTTAGCACTGCCTCGTTGAAACGTGGAGCTGAGCCTGAAGGTATCGGCAATATCGTCCGACGTGGCCAATATGAACAGCTTTTGATGACGGAGTGGGTCTATGCGGATGCTGAACCGGACGAGTTTCTACGTCGAGCTGGCAGTGGGGAATTATTATTCATCGGCCCTGAGCCAGCAGTACGCCAGGCTTCGCAACGCAGCGTTGCAATCTTCGATGCTGGGCTCTCCCAATTGGGAGAGCCACGCCTTGCGCAATTGGCTTTGTTTATTCTTCTCGCCCGCCGTGCCCAAGAAGCGGGTGCCCAATTCATCTGGGGCGTCTGGCATCGGCCCGGCGTATTTTACGAAGATGCAGGCCTAGAGGGACTACGCAAGCTCATTAAATCCCGAACGCTAGAAGCTGCACCCGTCGATGCAGCTCACCAATGGGAATCTTCAATTGGTGGCGATGTGGAGGATTGCTGGCTTATTGGGGTCGTTGGTGATGCCCCTAAGCAGTCGCGCGAGCGTGTCGTAATTCGTCGCGCCCTAACCGGTAATTACCTGAATGTCAGCTTGCAGCAGCGACGGGATTTCCGTGCGCTACAACTCGAACTACCCGACCCGCAAACTGGAGTGCGCTTACTTAGAAATCCTTTTGTTCCGGTCGCGCCACAAGGAGTTA
This sequence comes from Oxalobacteraceae bacterium, assembly GCA_023259175.1. GTDB lineage: Bacteria > Pseudomonadota > Gammaproteobacteria > Burkholderiales > Burkholderiaceae_D > Undibacterium. The sequence goes on from JAHFQV010000064.1 coordinate 2,569, forward strand.
TCCATCATCCAAACAGTCGTCCGTCGCGTGCGCAAGCACCGCGCTTTTCAAGTGGCGGCAACTTTGTTTGCATCCCACAATTAAGCGGCAGTGCGATCGTCTATCACGTGCCAAAAACTGCCAGTGTCAAACCTGGTAAATTTCGCCTTCAGCCTGCGCCAACACAGGGCAGTATTCTTGCTGCAGGTGTGTTCAAACCTAATCTGTCGCACATCACCACGGGGGGGAACACACTGGGTTTTCACGGTTTTCCTGGCCCGCTATTTTCCAGTAAAAAGATCATTTGTGATCGTCCGCCGCTAGAAAATTTCAGTGCACCACCGGGTATGGCGCGCTGGTTGCAGACGTTTTATCTACTCTCCCGACACCATACTAAGCGGCATGAACACGTCGTCGTGCTCGATACCAAACAGCGGCTGGTCTGTTGGCAAGCCGTCCCGCCGCCTTCGAATCAGGGTGTGCCCGTCATTTCCTTCAGACATATACTAGATGACGTAATCGGCACCCATCAACTGAACGATACCTTGTTCATAGCCTGCTCCGACACTAATGGCGTCCAATTATATGGCTGGAGTAGCAAAGATTCGTCTCCAATCAAGCTAAAGCGGATAGAGCAAAAAGGTATTCTTTTTCTCTATGGGAATCTCAAAGGGGCGCAAAACGGCCACGTAGGTAGTTTGATAGCAATAAAAACTAGCGCCAGCCATTGGTGGGTTGGCAGTTACCACAAGGGCGAAATGATGGAGGTCGACGATGGCGCGCTCGTACTTGGAGTTGCCATCAGCCAGAATAATCCTAAGCCTGGCCTAGTGGTGTTACATCCCGGACGGCGTCGCATCGAATTACGCGTCGGCCAGTTGCGCTACGAACTAGTTGTCTCGCCCGAATCGATACAACAGGCCAGTATGGAAGCTGGAAGTGCGCGTGTCGCTTGGATCACTGCACGAAGCTGTACCGTCATTGTGCAAGGTATCGACGATAAACAGCCATTATTGCAAATTTCCTGCGATGGAGGTGGCAGTGAATCCTAAGGTGCGTATTCCACTCTATCACGGTACGCAATGCGTGCATGCACTGTGGTTCGATCTAACACTGATAGGGGAGACAGAGGCACGCCGACGCGTGCTGAACCACTGGGCACCGGGTGCACAGTTGTATTTGGTGCGGGGCGGCTTCTTGTTAATACTTGCGGTACCAAGCTTTGGTGACTGTTCTGCTTTTGACGGCTTGCCACTTTGCGAGTTGGGAGGCATCCTGAGCAGCGCACCTTTGCTAACGGATGAGCGGAAAGCAGCCCTCCCGTCCAGTGTTTGCTTGGTGCATGCAGGGCATGCGCAGCCAGTGAGCCTAACCACAGCCCCGCGTATCGATCCGGCCGCTTGGCTCGATCTGAGCGCGATCCCCATCTATACGCCGCTCCACACACCGCGCGCTATCGTTACCGGCAGCGAAAATAAGGCGACACTGGAAACGATACCCGTGCGTGACATTTTCTCGGGTGCCATTCCACCACCGAGCAGCAAGCGTGACGAATTTTTGCGACAAGTCGATAAGGTTCAGCAGGGTGGTAAAGCCGTGAAGCGCGGTGTCGGGATCTCCCTCTCGATCATCGGTATGACTGCTATGATAATTGGTGCCGTGCCGTTAGGATTGATCAGCCTATTCGGGAGAGGTATTCCCTCAAAGTCTTCATCATCTCCCAATCACCGTCCAAAGCGTTCTCCATCAGCGATAGAACAACGCCTAAATGCGCTCATGACTCGCCTAGCAATCTTCACGCGCGCCTCCAAAATTATTGGCTGGCATCAAGCTGCGTATCTGCGCAAGATGATTTCTCTGCTTGAAAAAGGCGACATGGGGGAAGCACTGCGTCACGCAATCCCACTTGATTCATTCTCACAGGCAAATCGTCCCGCTTTTGGATCGCCGCGCCCCCGCGCCAGTCTCGACATTTCCGGCCCAGGTCAGACGCGCAGCACAATTAGTCTTGGCGCTGAATTAGAACAATATTTACGCACCACATATCGCCGCACTTTTGAGCGACTTGATCGTGAAGGTAAGATTGACGAGGCAACATTCGTTCTGGCAGAACTACTTAAGAACGGAGGAGAAGCGGTCGATTATCTGGAGAAAAAAGGCCGCATTAAACAAGCCGCACAATTAGCTGAGACTATGGAGTTGGCTCCGGAAATTGCGGTGCGCCTGTGGTGCATGGCGGGCAATGTTGAACGTGCAGCGCAATTGGCTCGACTCAATCAAGCATTTTCTGCAGTAGTTCAATTGCTTGAGCAGCGACAGAGTCCGCAAGCGCCACTCATGCGCTTACAGTGGGCTGAGGATTTGGCCTTGTGTGGCCAATTGACCGAAGCGGCGGAGGCAATCTGGCCACTTGCTGAACATCGAGAAAAAGCACTGGCTTGGCTACTCGAAGCCGAGCGTGCCGGTGGCATGCTGGGTATAAGGGCGCTTCTTAAGAAGTTAGCTTTGCTGCCAAGCAGTTTGCTTGACAGCGAAACAGCTATATTTTCAGTGTTAGACGATGGCAGCGAACATGGCACGCAACAGCGCACGCGTATGGGTGTCGAATTACTGATGCTTTCAAAGCACTCATCGGCCACCAAGCGTGTGGCGGCTGAGCTTATTCGACCACTACTGATTGATCGCATGGCTGAATACAATCAGTTCGATCGAAAATCGCTGACAAGGTTACTTTCACTGTCCGATAGCGAGGTATTGCAAGCCGACCTGCCGTCGCTGACCATGCCTCCTATCGCCACTAGAGCCGGGTTATATGCACGTACCGAACCAATGCGCTTGCATCTCAATGAAAGGGGTTTATTGAAGATACACGATGCACGCCGCCTGCTCGACGGACACTACTTACTGGCTCTCGGTGAGGGCGGTGTAATTCGCATAGACAAACATGGTCGGCTAATAGCACAGTTCCCTGTGCCAGCAACGCGCTTGGTAATTGCGACTGGCGCGCAACGCGCGCTGGCAATGGTGCAGCGAGATAGCCTGTGGCGCGTTAGCCGCATTGACCTGATCGAACGAAAAGTGTCGGACTGGATTATTCAGCCCTTGCGCTTTTGGGCAACGCAATATGACGGTCTAGTTTGGAATGCGGTGATCGAGAACCGACTAGTCGCCCTCGACACCAGCAAGGATCAACTCACAGTAAGCTGGCAAATAGCTGACTTACCGGGTCAGGTGATCGGATTCCTTGAAGAGGCAGGAACACAAACATTACTACTTTCTACGAAAGACGACATTCAGCAATGGCGTTATCAGTTGCCTATGCGTCGCCTGAGTCAACGAGATAGTTTCCCGCATCCGCGCCACGAAATATTGGCGCTGCTACCGCACAACTCGCGTGATGCCCCAACCCTCGTCCATCAATTAGGGAATGGATCCTATCCATCGTTGCAAGTCCATAACGGCGGTGCCACCGCACCATTTACACTTAAACTGCAAACAATTGCCTACTTACCCAAAGTCACGCAAGCGGCGGGGTTTCTTTTTGTGCAGAGTTATCCCGGTGACGATGATACCTTGGAGTGCCTAGTAGCTGATGGCAGAAATGGCAAAGTGTTGGCGCAGTTATCTCTGGCGGAGTGTGATTCGGCGCGCGTCCAAGTGGACGATGGCCATATACTACTGTTTGACCAGATAGGACGAATAATTGATATCTGTTGCGAGGATAGTCAAGTACATACACTAACTTTAACGTAAGGAAGCGCGGATTTATTCAGCGGATGAATCAAAATTGCCTTGGCAGTATCAAGCGAAGTCGAACTTGAAGCAAAAAATTTGTGAGCATGGGCCGTTGCGAAGTTTAGTCGGCACGCTAACTTCAAATAAAAAAGCTCGAATTTGACGAATCAAATTTGAGCTTTTTTTAGGATTTCGATTTACGGCACTAAGAATCGGGTCACGACCATAGGTAGAGAGGATAGAAAATTGACTGTTACATACCCCCCTATTCCACCGTCACACTCTTAGCCAAATTACGCGGCTTGTCCACATCTGTCCCGCGCGCTAATGCTGTGTGATAGGCCAGCAATTGCAGCGGCACGGTATGCAAAATCGGGGACAGCATGCCGTAGTGTTCTGGTAGGCGGATGACGTGTACGCCTTCGCTGGGGGTGATGCGGGAATCGGCATCGGCGAAGACGTAGAGTTCGCCGCCGCGAGCTCTGACTTCTTGCAGATTCGATTTGAGTTTTTCGATCAGGGTGTCGTTCGGTGCCACCGTGACTACCGGCATTTCTTTGGTGACCAAGGCGAGTGGGCCGTGTTTGAGTTCGCCTGCTGGATAGGCTTCGGCGTGGATGTAGGAAATTTCTTTGAGTTTTAACGCGCCCTCTAAAGCGATGGGGTAGTGCAAACCCCGACCTAAAAATAGGGCGTTTTCTTTGCGCGCAAATTCGTCTGCCCAGGCGATGATTTGTGGTTCTAAAGCGAGTACTGCGGTGATGGCCACGGGTAGATGGCGTAGTGCTTTGATGTGGTCTTGCTCTTCGCTTTCGCTGAGTCTGCCTTTGCTTTGTGCCAGCGTTAATGCCAACAAAAATAGCGCCGCTAATTGTGTGGTGAAGGCTTTGGTGGAAGCGACGCCGACCTCGACCCCTGCGCGTGTAATATAGGCCAGTTCGCATTCGCGCACCATGGCGCTGGTGGCGACATTGCACACGGTTAGGCTGTGTGGCATGCCGAGTTCACGCGCGTGTTTAAGCGCGGCTAAGGTGTCGGCGGTTTCGCCACTTTGCGAAATGGTGACGACTAAACTCTTGGGATTGGGCACGCTGTCGCGGTAACGATATTCGCTGGCGATTTCTACGTTCACCGGCATTTTGGCGATCGATTCTATCCAATATTTGGCTGTCATACCGGCGTAATAGCTGGTGCCGCAAGCGAGGATCAGGACATTATCGATCTCTTGAAAAACACGATAAGCTTTGTCGCCAAATAGCTCGGGCATGATATTACTGATGCCTTCCAAGGTATCGCCCAAGGCGCGTGCCTGTTCGAAGATTTCTTTTTGCATGTAGTGGCGGTAGGGGCCGAGTTCGGCTGCGCCAGTATGGGCGTGCACGGTTTTGATTTCGCGTTCAACTTGCTTGCCGTTCACGTCGACGATCCAAGTGCGCTGCAATTGCAGGTCAACCACATCGCCTTCGTCTAAGTAAATAATTTGATCGGTGGTACCCGCCAAGGCCATCGCATCCGAGGCTAAAAAATTTTCCCCCTTACCGACACCAACGATCAAGGGTGAACCTTGGCGTGCGCCGACTACGCGGTGCGGTTCATCGCGACAAAATACGGCAATCGCATAAGCACCGGTTAGGCGTTTGACGGCTTGTTGTACCGTTTCAAACAAGTCGCCGTTATAGAGATGATCGACTAAGTGAGCGATGACTTCGGTATCGGTTTGACTTTCAAAAACATAGCCCGCTAGCGTGAGTTCGGCGCGCAGCTCTTCGTGATTTTCTATGATGCCGTTGTGAACTAAGGCGATGCGGGCATTATCACCATTGCGCGAGAAATGCGGATGGGCGTTGGCCGAAGAGGGTGCGCCGTGGGTCGCCCAACGGGTGTGGGCGATGCCAGTAAAACCGGCTAGGCTGGTTTGTTCTATTTGGCTTTGCAATTCCGCGACCCGCGCCGTGCTGCGCGAGCGCTGCAAGTGGCCATCGACGTGCAAAGCCACGCCGCAAGAATCATAGCCACGATATTCCAGGCGTTTGAGTCCTTCGAGCAAAATGGGGGTGATATTACGTTGTGCTACTGCGCCGACGATGCCACACATAGAAGCCTTTCAAAATGGGAAAATCCCAATTAACCATCATGGCTTCATGCTAACCTAGGCAAGATGAAATTAAATTTCAAAATTTAAGTAAATTCGACTAAACTTCCACATGAATCCACTCGATGAAATATTTCATCATATTTTTTGATTTTTTGATTATTTATGACACGAACACTCATCAAGCTCGATGAACTCGATAAACGTATCCTCAATACTTTGCAGGACGATGCTAGTCTGAGCAATCAGGACTTGGCCGAGCGCGTCCACGCCTCGCCCCCCACTTGTCTACGCCGAGTGAAGCGCTTGATGGATGAGGGCGTAATCCACCGTCAAGTGACGATTTTGTCACCCGAAACTGTGAGCCTAGGCTTGACTGCCATCGTGGAAATTAGCCTTGATCATCAGGCCACTGAGCGGCTAGAGGAATTTGAACGTTGGGTGAGTAAGGAAAGCGCGGTTCAACAGTGTTATCGCGTTTCGCCCGGCCCCGATTTTGTGTTGATTATGCAAGTGCGTGACATGGCGAGCTACCATGCATTAGCGCATCGTCTATTTGCAACGCAATCTAATATTCGCAATGTGCGCAGTTTTTTCTCAATTTTGAGAAGTAAATTTGAAACAAAAATCGAAATTTCTTGATTAATTTCCGCATAAAGTTCGGAAAAACGCAAATAATGACTTGACTGTGACGAGATATACGTTTTATGAATCGCAGACATCATAAAACGAAATTGTATTTATATTTATCGGCTTGTTATGATTCTTCCTGTCGCGATTGGGGCTTAACCGAAAACCCAAAAGCGACGTAAATTTAACTTAATTTAAAAGGAAATTATCATGATCAACGCATTCATCGAAACCCAAGTCATCGTTACACTAATTGCTGTTGTTGCTTTCTTGGCGACGTATTTGTTGGAAGCCGAAGGGAACTAAATTCATCACTTTGCTTTGTGGATTTGTCCGGCAAAACAAAGAAATGAATTTCGCAACACTGCATCAAATTAAGCAATCGGTTTTATGTTTTTTGTTTTACAGGTCGCTGCCAGTTTTCTAGGGTCAGCTGCTTAGCACGGGAAACCGTGAGTTTGCCTTCGGGCGCATCTTTGGAGAGTGTGGTTCCCGCCCCCAAAGTCGCGCCCCTGCCGACACGAACCGGCGCAATTAATTGGCTATCACTGCCGATAAAGGCATCATCCTCAATCACCGTCTCAAATTTATTCACGCCGTCGTAATTGCAGGTAATCGTTCCCGCACCAATATTCACCCGACGGCCCACTTTAGCATCGCCAATATAAGCTAAATGATTGGCCTTGCTATACGCGCCTATCGTCGATTTCTTTACTTCGACAAAATTACCGATATGCACCTGCTCAGCCAATTGCGCACCGGGGCGTAGTCTTGCATAGGGTCCAATCTGGGCTTGTACACCAACGTCGGCACCCTCTATATGACAAAACGCTTTGATGTCAGATTGCGCTGCGATGCGGGTGTTTTTAATCACGCAATGGGGGCCGATCCGCACTCCATCGCCGAGCACCACTTCGCCTTCAAAAACGCAGCCGACATCAATAGTGACGTCGCGCCCGCAAACGAGCTTGCCGCGAATATCTATCCGATTTGGATCAAGTAAAGTCACGCCTTGCAGCAATAATTGTTCGGCTAAATTTTTCTGATGCTGGCGCTCCAAATCAGCCAACTGCTTTTTATCGTTCACCCCTTGCGTTTCCCAAACCGCGTCTGGATGGGCCGAGCTCACCTCGACCCCATCAGCAACCGCACTCGCAACAATATCGGTCAGGTAGTATTCGCCTTGCGCATTACGATTAGACAGCGCGCCCAGCCATTTTTTCAAAGCCACAGTGGGTGCGACCATGATGCCGGTATTAATTTCAGCGATGGCCAGTTCGTCTTCATTCGCATCTTTTTGTTCGACGATACGACAGATTTTTCCTTTTTCGCGAATGATGCGCCCAAAGCCAGTGGGGTCGTCCACTTGTGCGGTCAGGATGGCGAGCTTGTTACTGCCAGCAGCGACCACTAAACGCTGTAAAGTGGCGTTGCGGGTGAGTGGCACATCACCGTATAAAATCAAAGTCGGCATCGCATCATTCAAGTGAGGAATCGCTTGCGCTACCGCGTGTCCAGTCCCCAACTGCGGTTCCTGTTTAGCAAAGATGATCCCCCCCGCCGAATCCGCGCTCACCGCGTCAGGCACTTGGCTGCCCCCATGCCCATAAATAACACACAAATTCGCAGGCGACTCGCACTCGAGATTTAAGCTTGCTTGCAACTGCCTTGCCGTTACGATGACATGGGATAACATGGATGCGCCTGCAATCGGATGTAACACTTTAGGTAGTTCCGATTGCATGCGCTTGCCCATACCGGCAGCGAGGATGACGACGTTCATAATAATCTCGTAAATTGACGCAAAGAATGTGCGCAAGTCTAGCATGCCACTCGCCTTACGTCAGCAGCGCGCACGCTACGCGAACCGAGATGGCAAAGCCGCGGTAAAATGCGCGGACACTCTCCTTTTTCTCAGCCATGACCCCAGAACTACGTAAAGAGACCTCCGAGCTTCAATTGCACAAGCTAGGCATACGCATCAATCTGCAATTGCATGTAATCGAAGCCGATGAGGAGGTGATGCTGCGCAGCGCAAAGGAACTTGAAGATCGGATAATCGCTTTGTCACTGATACGCCGACTCGATCAGCCGGCCATTGAGACGAGAAATTGGGATGCGCTTGAATGGCTGGAGCGCCAAAGTCTCACGACGATACTGTCAACACAGGAGCGCAACTTCCTAGAGCGAGTACAATCGGGACAGCGCTTGGATGATGGGTCGCGCCCGGAACACGGCGCACTCGAATTTCTCGCTTGGAGTTACCGTCTGACGGACAAAATAGAAGCCAAAGATTTACGTGTGAAGGTGAGTAGAGCCCCAGAAGATGCGCTACTGCAGTTCGCCGATACGCCCCACGCCTTTCCTCAACACTGTCGACTCCGTCCGAAGACAGCGCTGATGAACTGGTCAGATTTACTTTATCGCCTGCACTGGTCGGTACGACATGCGGTGCTCAACGGCTTAGCGGTTCCGGGCAATTTGGATGCGATTCGTGTCCAGGAGTGGCACCGCGCCGTCAATTGGTTGTGTCGTTACGACGATGAGGATGATTGGGATCATGTTAGCACTGAGACCAGCGCATAAAACGTAAATTGTTTTTTGACCTCGCGCCATTCAACTGAGATTTTCCATTAGGATTTGTGATGATGACGGATGCACTTTTCGAGACAGTTTTGCTGCGAATGAGGCGCCAATAGCTAGCTATTGGCAACGAAGAGCAACAAAAATGGCCGAAAATGCGCCGTCAACGCACAAATAGCACCGCAGGTGCGCCTAATGGAAAATCTCGGTTCAAAGAAAGTGGGAACCATTCGCCCAATATGCGGTCTGTTTTAGTCTGTGCCCAACCTAGCCAAGGATGCTCTATGAAAAATGTTAGCAATTTATCGAATTTACGCCACCCCTTGAAAACCTGCGTTGTCGCACTACTCGCTTGTGGCATGCTCTCTGGCTTAGCTTATGCCAGCGAAGCGGCTCAGCCAAACCCGCATTCTGCCGCCAAGCCCATGAGCGAAGCGCAACTCATTGCTAAAGCCAAAGCCATCCACAAACATGTGTTAACCATAGACACCCACAATGACATCGACATCAACAACTTCGCGTTTTCGCGCAATTATTCGCAGGATGTCGATAGTCAGGTCAATCTCCCTAAAATGATCGCGGGCGGATTGGATGCCTCCTTCTTTATCGTCTACACAGGTCAATCAAGCGAGCCTGACGCATTTGAAGCAGCTGGCTACAAAAAAGCCTACGACAGCGCGATCAATATGTTCGAAGCCATTCATCGCATGACAACTGTATTTGCGCCCAATCAAATCGAGCTGGCGCGTAGCGCTGCCGATGTCGAGCGCATCCACGCCAAAGGCAAAAAAGTCGCTTTGATCGGTGTTGAAAATGGCTATCCTTTGGGGGACGAAAAAACCGCCGTCAAACGCGTCAAGCAATTCTATGAACGCGGCGCGCGCTACATTTCACTCGCACATCAAGGCCATAGCCAACTTTCGGACTCAAATACAGGCGAGCAATCCGGCTGGAAATGGAATGGATTGTCGCCCTTGGGCAAACAAGTCATCTCTGAAATGAACCGATTCGGCATCATGATCGATGTCTCGCATCCCTCCAAAGAATCGATGCTGCAAACGCTAAAGCTGAGCAAAGCGCCTATCATTGCCTCACACTCCGCCGTGCGTAGCTTGGCCGATGTCAGCCGCAACATGGATGACGAGCAGATGCTGGCCTTGAAAGCAAACAATGGCGTGATTCAAATCGTTGGCTTTAGTGCTTATCTCAAGACAGATGCGCCAGAACGTCGCATCGCGCAAAAAGCCTTGCGCGAAGAATTCAAACTACCCGACACGCTTTGGTGGCAAGCGATACGTCACGCCAATGTACCCAATCTCAGCGATGGTCAGCGCGAACAATTGATTATTCGCTTAGACGCGCTCGACGCTGCATTCCCGCCTCCAAAGCGCGCCACTGTTAAGGACTTGGTTGACCACATCGACTACGCTGTCAACAAAATCGGCATTGACCATGTTGGCATTTCTTCGGATTTCGATGGTGGTGGGGGTATCGATGGTTGGAATGATGCCAGCGAAACCTTCAACGTGACGCTGGAATTAGTAAGGCGCGGCTACACCGAAAAACAAATCGCTCAACTCTGGGGTGGCAACTTGCTGCGCGTCATGCGCGATGTTGAACAAGTCGCCGCTAAGATTCAGGCTGACGAAAAAAAGACGGCTGCAAAATAAATAAGGTGTCGGCGTACAAAAACGAGCAGGTTTACTCCCCGTTCGCCGACACCCGCAAAGTCCAAAAATCGGAAGCCAAATGCCGACTCAGCAGATACGCATAAGGGACACTAAAATAACCTGCCTGTCCCCATGCGTCGCCCCATGAATTCATGATGATAAAACGCTGGCTACGCTCCTGATACCCCACCACCAACACCGCATGCCCACCGACCAAAGTTTCCTTTTTGTCGGGTAAATGCAAGACCCCCGTTTTCGTCATACGCTCGGATTCGAAATCTGAATACAGCATCAAGCCACAAACAAAAGGATGCCCATGTGCGAGACAAGCGCGCATATGCAGCAAGTCTTGATTAATGCGTTTATACGCAAGGCTTTCAAATGCGGTGGCCTCACGATAAGCGCTTAGGGGTGGCTTGCGATCAAACTTATAAGCGATATAAGGCCAATGTGATTCGCGGCAAACCCCTTGTTGAATCAGACTCTTAATCGCATCACGAATCTGCGCGCCATGATTGGCTTTTTCCGTCCCACGCATGGCTCTCGCGTTGTAGTGTAAAAAAAGGCGTGAGGGCTTAAAGCCTTGGGTCTGACTATGCCACATGAGATTAAACCGAAACGCATTACACACCGCATTTGCGGTACAACTCCCAATCCTTACACCTTGATCGAACACCGGCGGGCATTGCGGGCGCAAATCAACACGCTGCGGTAAAGCATGTCCAGGCACAGGCTCAAACGGGTGATCGCGATCATCATGGATGTCCGGCAACCAACCATGGGGCGCTAGTTTCCTTACTTTTAACATAATTCTCCTCGAAGCTCACTGAACAAAAAATTATTCGGATAGAAGCACAATTCTTCTTGCAAATGCGAATCATTCTCATTTATACTAATCCCAGCCCTTGAGAACTCGTACTCCCAACAACCCATGAGACAACTTATGCAAAACCCACCGTGCCACCACCTTGCGATCGCTCAAAGTCAAATCGGGGAAGTGCACATTTGTCCCGACTGCGGTGTCGTCCATCTCAACTTACAAGCGATTTCCATTAAATTTGGACTAGACGCGTTTTCCGAACTCAGTCACATGCTAAGCCAAGCCCAAAGTGTCATCGAACAAGCGAAAAATACACCGCGCCCACGTACCGATAAGCATCCGCCGAATTCTACTGAGCGCAGTCAGCACTATAGCGAATTCCCATTCGCTAAGAAAGTACACTAAATCGTAGACTACATGGGCGGCAAGCATGTGCAACCAAGAAACCAAGCATTTTCAAACCACATCACACGAAAACACCAACAAGCGCGGCTCACGCCGACGCCGACTTTGGGAATTATCACGTGAAAGTCATTGCCCCGTGATTGGTGTCTGCATTCCACTGCAAGTATTGCGCCGCCTGATCGCTAAAGCGCTCGGTGCCGAAGCACAAGCTGACGACTACACTTTACACGTAGGTGCCATTGCCGAAAGTGCTCACCGTTCGCGTTTGTCCGAAATTTTGCAGATCGATTTGGAGAAACGTTACGTGGTCAGCATTCAACATTTTCGTGTCGCAAAAACACCCGAAGCCTTGCTAGGTCTTTGGCTGGAAGCGGTGCATTGTGGCGACGTCGCTGGCGCATTTTGGGCGACACTCACCCATCCACAATGCACTGACATCATAGAAGAAAACTGCTGCCGTCAAATGCACATGTTGCAGCATCAAGCTGGCGCTGGCACCCGTGTCGACCTGCATCGCTTCAATGCACTAACGGAGGAGCACGCCTTGGTCGTGCGTGAACTGGGCAAACTGCAAGAGCGCAGCACCCGCCTGATCAATGAAAAACTCAGTGAACTGAAAATCCTAGGGCAACAACTGGTGCAACTACGTGCAAACAGCATCGCCAAAGACAGCCAAATCGATTACCTACGCAGTGATTTGCACGCTTTGCAAAGCAAGACGGCCGATGTCGAGTATCAACATCGCCTAGAGCAGAAAAATCACCAGATGGACATGCGCATACAGGAACTCGAGAAGCACAATCGCGAACTCAAGCAAGAGATTCTCACCAGCAAAAAACATAAATCCACGCCCGTGCAAACCTCTGCAATACTCGAAAACCCCCGCCCGAAAACCATCCCGATTACACTGGAATTGAAACAGAAAAACATACTCTGCGTCGGAGGTCGCCCAAGTCAGGTCCCCAATTATCGCAATTTGATCGAACGCGGTGGCGGCCGCTTTTACCACCACGACGGTGGACTGGAAGATAAACAAAATTTACTCGGCAACAGCTTGGCCGCCGCGGATTTAGTTATTTGCCAAACCGGATGCATCAGCCACAATGCCTATTGGCGCGTCAAAGAATTTTGCAAACGTACCGGAAAACCCTGCGTCTTCGTCGAGAATCCCAGCATCTCATCACTTGAACGAGGTCTAGAATTAATCACATTGGAAAATGAAAATTGAGCGCGAAGTTTTGTGTCAGAATATTGTGTTCATCATTGACCGCATGAGCCACTATGTCTATCAACAACCCACAACAAAAACGCGCTTTTTGGCTACGTCATTTACATCAATGGCATTGGATCAGCTCCGCACTTTGCCTAGTGGCGATGTTACTGTTCGCCATCACTGGCTTTACGCTCAATCATGCGGCAGATATTGAATCGCGACCCCAAGTCACACGAAAAAATTTGACGATGCCGCCTTCTCTTTTGAACCAATTGCAGCAAATCACCACTAAGGACACACCTAGGAACAACGCCCAGGACGAGCAGCGCACTTTACCTTTGAGTAGCCGCACTTGGATTGCACAGGAGTTGCATATCGATGTCAGCGACAAGATCGCTGAATGGTCACCGGAAGAAGTCTATCTTGCATTACCCCAACCGGGCGGCGATGCTTGGCTGCGTATTAGCTTGGATACAGGAGAAATGGAATACGAAAAAACAACGCGCGGTGTCATCGCCTATCTCAACGATTTACACAAGGGCAGGAACACCGGATCAATATGGACTTGGTTTATCGACTTATTCGCGCTCGTTTGCCTCATTTTCTGTCTCACTGGCCTAGTGCTCTTACAAATGCACGCGCAACAACGCAAAAGCACTTGGCCTATTGTGGCTGCGGGCTTGGTAATTCCGCTGATCATCGGCCTTATTTGGATGCACTAAACGGCATCAAAAGGGCATCAAATTCCTTTCAATCCGCTTCAACCCAACAGGATTTATTTATGCAAGACATGAAAAAAATATTTTGCGCAGCACTCACTAGTTTTTTGGGTTCAAGCGCTCTGGCAAACGAGCTTGCGATCAAAATCGAAATTCCCAAACTCAATGTCGCGGAATATCACCGGCCCTATGTTGCCTTCTGGATTGAACGTCCAGACCAAACCCTAGCCGCAAATTTATCGGTTTGGTATGACACCAAAAAACGTAACAATGAAGGCGGGAAATGGCTCAAGGACTTGCGCCAATGGTGGCGCAGAAGTGGGCGCGACCTTAACTTGCCACTCGATGGTTTGAGTGGCGCAACCCGCATCAACGGCGAACACCAATTGAGCTTTTCGGGTGAGCATGCGGCACTCAAAAACCTGCCTGCGGGCGACTACAATTTAATCGTCGAAGCTGCCCGCGAAGGGGGTGGACGTGAAGTCCTGAAATTGCCTTTCCAATGGAATGGCAAAGAAAGCGAACTCATCAGCGCACAAGGCAATAATGAATTAGGCAAACTCAGCCTACAAATAAAAAAATAAGCCCATCCCCGCCAATAAAATTTACCCTACTCGCGCTCCCATTATGAAAACTCTCGCACATCAAAATCAAGACGGCATACTATGCAAGCTGCTCACGCTCAGCTTAGGCCTCTCACTCATACTCAGCCTCGAGGCAAGCGCTGACCGCGCTTTTATTTTACCGAGTATGACGCTCAATTCAGGCAATGCCCCTCTCGTCACCTTTGATGCCGCGAGTGCCGAATCGGTCTTTAATTTCGACCACAATACCCTAGCCATAGACACGCTCATCGTTACGGCAGCCGATGGCAGTCAAGTTCTTCCTGAGTCGATCGCACTGGGAAAACTGCGTAATAGCTTTGATGTGCGTGCCAGCCAAATCGGCACATACCGCATCGGCATTTTCAATGACTTGCTGATTGCCTCTTACAAGGTCGATGGGCAGACCAAACGCTGGCGCGGCGCTAGCGACGCATTTGCTAACGCAATTGAACGAGAAATACCGAAAGATGCGCAAGAGCTACAGGTAATTCAAGCACAAAGCCGTATCGAAACCTTCATCACCAACAGCAAGCCAACACGTACCGCCCTACAGCTCACTGGGAAAGGTTTAGAGATCGAATACCTCACCCATCCCAATGATTTAGTTGAAGGTGAGATCGCAGAATTGCGTTTACTAATTGATGGCAAACCCGCCCCCAAACTCAAGGTCACTGTGATCGCGGATGGGGCACGCTATCGGCAAAATTTAGAAGAAGAGATTTTCCAAAGCAATGAAGAAGGCAAGCTTTCGATACGCTGGAAAAAAGCTGGCTTATTTTGGCTAGAAGCCAGAACCAAAGACAAGCAAGTCGTCAACCCCGTCGCACAAGAACGGCGCTTAGTGTACGCAGTCACCTTGGAAGTCATGCCGCTGTAAGGGCGATAACAGCCTATGCCAGATCAACACAACACCCCACGTGCTGAGGGTATGCAAGAAAGACTCGTCTTCATCCCGACCCTGGACGCGCTGTCTGAATTCCATGCGCCGCCTAGGCCACCGGCACCCGACGCGACGCTCTACGAATTCGCAGGCGAAACGATGGGGACTAGCTGGCAAGTCAAGGCTTACTTAAACTTAGCTTGCCCGCCATCGTATATCGAATCGGGCATCGCACAAGTACTCGCCTTGGTCGTGCAAGAAATGAGCCCCTGGGAAAACAACTCCGATCTCTGCAAATTTAATCGTGCGCCCGTGGGTAGCACCTACTCATTGCCAGCAGCGTTTTCTGAGGTCATGGCATGCGCCTTGCGTTTGGCACAGCAAACGCACGCGGCCTACAATCCCTGCATCGCAAAACTGACTCAACTATGGGGCTTTGGCCCAGCTGGAAAAATCACCGTATTGCCCAGCCCAGATCAAATTTCCACCGCAAAAAAAGAATCAGACTGGACAGCACTACAATTCGACGTATCCACAAAAACCCTGATACGAAATGCGCCTGTCGAAATCGATTTATGCTCCATCGCAAAAGGGTATGCGGTCGACTTAGTGGCCGATTTTTTGTTAAAAGAAAAGCTCACCAGCTTTCTCGTTGAAGTCGGTGGCGAACTCAAAGCCCACGGCATCAAAGCCGATCACCAAGCTTGGTGGGTCGAATGTGAAGGGATACCGGAACAATCGAAAACCAACAATATCGTGGCACTGATAGACCACGCCATTGCCAGTTCAGGTGACTATCGGCGTTACACAGAATTAAACGGGAAAAATTATAGCCACACCATCGACCCACGCACCGGCCTACCGATACAGCATGGGCTCGCTTGTGTGACCGTCATTCATCGCCAATGTATGTGGGCCGACGCGCTCGCGACCGCCTTTTGCGTCATGGGACTGGAAGAAGGCATGGCGTTCGCCAACCAATATGCGTATGCCGCGCAATTTATTCAACGCACAGAACACGGTGTTAGCGAACACTATAGCCAAGCGCTTGCAACTATGCTGGATGTATGAACTTATTTTTCTCAATTTCTGCTATTGTCGACAAACGCAAATTCGTCCTGAGCGCATTACTCATTTTTTGCGGCTTGAGTTTCTACCTTCCACTCGAACTCTATTTCAAGCCACAACAAATTCCTTACCTACAAACGAGCTTAGTCATACTCTGTTACGCTTATTTTTGCAGCCCTATTTGGCACGGCTCACAGCGCCAACACCCCTTAGCACGAGCCGATTCAGAGAACACCATTTACATCGTCAGCGCAAGCCAAACGGGCTACGCCGAACAATTGGCCGAGCAGACCTACGCCACACTCAAAGGATCACAACAAGCAGCCATCCATTTACCCATCGATAAATTAAATCTAAAAATACTCACGAGCGCAAAGAAAATTCTCTTCGTAGTCAGCACGACAGGCGAAGGCGACGCACCCGATCACGCCGCCCAATTCGTCAGCCACATCATGTCGCAAGAACTCAATCTCAAGCAGCTTCAATTCGCCATCTTGGCATTGGGTGACCAACATTACCAAGCCTACTGCGCATTTGGACATCGATTATCACATTGGCTGCATCAACAACATGCACACTGCTTATTTGATTTAGTCGAAGTCAATAATGCCGATCAAGCCGCGCTGCGTCATTGGCAAAGAGAGTTGGGACAGCTCACTGGACAAGCGCATTCGCCCGACTGGAGTACGCCCGACTATACCTCGTGGACACTGGCCGAACGCCGTTTACTTAACCCCAACAGCGTAGGCTTAAGTGTATATTTAATCCGTCTCGAGACCACACAAGAGATGAACTGGACGGCCGGTGACATCGCCGAGGTATTGCCACAATCAAGCTTAAACGCGATAAATCAACACCGCGAATATTCCATCGCATCCCTGCCTAGCGATACCACGCTCGATCTCGTGGTCAGGCAAGTGCGCACGCCCGATGGGCAATTAGGCCTTGGCTCCGGTTGGCTGAGTCATCACGCCCAAGTCGGTGACTCCATCGCGTTAAGGATACGAACGAATCGAAATTTTCATCCACTAGCCCAAGCCCGCAAACTGCTACTGATAGGCAATGGCACGGGAATCGCAGGACTCCGTGCACATCTCAAACACGCACACGAAAATTCACACACTGGACATTGGTTAATCTGGGGCGAACGCAATCGTCAGCATGACTTTTTCTTCCAAAGCGAAATCGAACACTATCTCAATCAGGGCACCCTAAGCCGCCTCGATCTGGCATTCTCACGCGATCAAGACCAAGTAATCTACGTCCAACACAAACTCCTAGAACACGCCAAGGAAGTCCGCAACTGGGTCAAACAAGGCTGCGCCATCTACATCTGCGGCAGCCTACACGGCATGGCAGCCGAAGTAGAAACCGCACTCGAACAAATCCTAGGCGAAACCCAATTACACGCGCTCAGAGTCGCTGGTTTGTATCGGCGGGATGTGTATTAGTTTCTGATCCGAATCAAACAGCGACTCGCTCACCCAAAAAGGTGTGCCACATCTCACCCATTCGGGTGA
>JAHFQV010000165.1 GCA_023259175.1 Oxalobacteraceae bacterium
CGTCGGCATTGATGGAAGAGCTGGACAGCGCTGCCAATATGAGTGACACGCTGAGCTGTATTTATCAATTTAATTCAGATCAGCCAGGCAGTGTTGAACACAGGATGGCGAATAAAGATTTAGCGTTTGCAAGTGTGAATACCAGCGCCGAAGACGTGTGCCTGATTAGCTTCACCTCAGGTACCACGGGTAAGCCAAAGGCGACTATGCATTTTCATCGGGATCTGCTCGCGATTTGTGACTGCTTTCCGCGTTCGGTATTGGACGCGCAAACGGATGAAATTTTTATTGGCACCCCTCCACTTGCATTTACCTTTGGCCTAGGCGGTTTGCTCTTGTTTCCTTTGCGAGTGGGTGCGACTGCGGTTTTGCTCGAAAAATTAACGCCGGAAACACTCTTGAAAGCGATAGACGAATATCAAGCCAGCGTATGTTTTACTGCACCGACTTTTTATCGTCAAATGTTAGCTTTGGTGCCGAATTTTTCTTTGGCTAGTTTAAAGAAAACGGTGTCGGCAGGAGAAGCTTTGCCTGTCGCAACTCGCGAAGCATGGCAACAGGCGACGGGCTTGGTGATGATAGACGGAATCGGTGCAACCGAGATGCTGCATATTTTTATTTCTGCTGCAGGCGAACAAGCGCGTGCCGGTGCGACCGGTAAAGCGATCGCGGGTTACGAGGCTTGTGTGCTCGATGAAAATGGCGCTGCAGTGGGTGCTGGTGTTGTCGGTCGCTTGGCGGTGAAGGGACCTACGGGTTGTCGCTATCTCGATGATGAACGGCAAAAAAATTATGTGCTCAATGGCTGGAATTTGACCGGTGACGCTTATGAAATGGATGCCGACGGTTATTTCTATTATCGGGCACGAACCGACGATATGATCATTACTTCCGGTTACAACGTCGCCGGACCTGAAGTCGAAGAAATTTTGTTAAAACATCCAGCGGTTGCTGAATGTGCTGTGGTGGGATGGGCGGATGAGGAGCGTGGTCAGATTGTGAAGGCTTTTGTGGTCTTGCGCGCAGCGGATAAAGCCAGTGATACTCTAGTGAAGGACTTACAAAATTTCGTGAAAACGAATGTGGCGCCATATAAATATCCTCGCGCAATTGAGTTTGTGACGGCGTTGCCGCGCACCGAAACAGGCAAGGTGCAGCGGTTTAAATTGAGACAGTGATTTGGGTGTTGAGCGGTTTAGATTTTCCAAATAGTCAGGCTCACCCATGACCAGATTGAAAAAAATTTGTGATGCGAAAAATCCTAAGCGCATCAAAACATAAAGTGAAAATGCGATGAATATAGTTTGTATTGGCGGCGGCCCGGCGGGTTTGTATTTTGGCTTACTCATGAAGAAGCAAAATCCGGCTCATCGCATTGTTGTAGTAGAGCGCAATCGACCTTACGATACCTTTGGTTGGGGGGTGGTTTTTTCCGATCAGACCTTGGGTAATTTGGTGCAGGCTGACGAAACGACGGCGCGCCAAATTTTGCAATCGTTCAATCATTGGGACGATATCGATGTGCATTTCAAAGGGCAGCTAGTCAAGTCAGGGGGACATGGTTTTTGCGGTATCGGTCGTAAGCGTTTGCTGAATATTTTGCAGGAGCGCTGCGAAGCTTTGGGTGTGGAACTGGTGTTTGAAAATGAAGTGCTGGACGATCAAGCCTTGGCCTTGCAATACGATGCCGATCTAGTGATTGCCAGTGATGGCTTAAATAGCCGGATCCGTAGCCGTTATGCAGCAAGCTACCAACCCGATATTGATACGCGCAAATGTCGTTTTGTTTGGCTAGGCACTAAACAATTATTTCCCGCTTTTACCTTTGCATTTGAAGAGACCGACTTTGGTTGGTTTCAGGCCCATGCTTATCAGTATGATGGGGACACCGCGACCTTTATTGTTGAGACACCCGAAGAAGTATGGCTTAAAGCGGGTTTGGATCAAATGAGTCAAGCGGAGTCGATTGCATTTTGCGAAAAGATATTTGCCCGCTATTTGGATGGAAACGCCCTGATGAGCAATGCGGTGCACCAACGTGGCTCTGCAAGCTGGATACAATTTCCACGCATTATTTGCAAGCACTGGGTACACACCAACAGGTTAGCTGAGAAAGAAGTGCCAGTGGTGCTCATGGGCGATGCTGCGCATACCGCGCATTTCTCTATCGGATCGGGCACCAAATTGGCATTAGAAGATGCCATAGAGTTGGCGCGCTGTTTCAAAGCGTTAGGCGAACAGGGCCAACAAGTGGTCCTGGAGGCTTACGAGGCATCACGTTCTTTGGAAGTTTTAAAGATACAAAGTGCTGCACGTAACTCGATGGAGTGGTTTGAAAATGTGGAGCGCTACACACAACTGGAAGCGCCGCAATTCGCTTACACGATGTTGACGCGCAGCCAGCGCCTGTCACATGAAAATTTGCGTATGCGTGATCAACATTATGTCAGCGCTTTTGAAAGTTGGATTGCCGGGCAAGCGTTTAAACAGGCAGAAATGCCGATACCAACAGCAGCGATGCCACCCATGCTGACCCCCTTTAAAGTGCGTGATCTTGTTTTGAAAAATCGCATCGTCGTGTCACCGATGGCGCAGTACTCTGCAGTCGATGGCGTGGTCGGTGATTTTCATCTGGTTCACCTAGGCAGCCGCGCCATGGGGGGCGCGGGCTTAGTTTTTGCGGAAATGACTTGCGTCTCGGCTGATGCTCGTATTACGCCTGCTTGTCCCGGTTTGTATAGTGCTGAGCATACTTTGGCATGGAAACGTATCGTCGATTTTGTCCATCAAAATAGTGAGGCGAAGATCGCCGTGCAGTTAGGCCATGCCGGCGCTAAAGGCTCAACTCGCCGCGCTTGGGATGGCATTGATCAACCCTTAGAAGAGGGTAACTGGCCCTTAGTGTCGGCTTCGCCGCAACAGTATCTTGCGAACGTATCGCAAAGGGCGCATGCCGCTAGTCGCGCCGATATGGATCGTATTGTGCAGGACTTTGTCAGCGCGACGATAGGCGCAGATCAAGCCGGTTTCGACTGGTTGGAATTGCATTGCGCGCACGGCTATTTCTTGTCGAGTTTTATTTCACCGCTCACTAATCAGCGTAGTGATGAATACGGCGGTAGCCTAGAAAATCGCTGCCGCTATCCTTTAGAAGTGTTTGCCGCGATACGTCAAGTCTGGCCTACGAACAAACCCATCTCGGTGCGTATTTCTGCGCACGATTGGGTTGAGGGAGGCGTTACGCCGGACGACGCAGTAGCGATTGCACGGCAGTTTAAAGCGGCGGGTGCCGACATGATCGCATGTTCTTCTGGTCAGGTAAGCAAGTTAGAAAAGCCGGTGTACGGCCGCATGTTTCAAACGCCGTTTGCGGATAGGATTCGTAATGAAGTGCAGATTCCCTGCATCGCCGTTGGAGCCATTTTTGAGGCCGATCACGTTAATAGTATTATCGCGGCAGGGCGTGCCGACTTGTGTGCCATCGCGCGACCGCATTTAGCCGACCCCGCATGGACTCTGCATGAGGCGGCAAAGCTAGGCGTTACCGATATCGCATGGCCTAAGCAGTATGTGGCAGGCAAACTGCAATTAGAGCGCAATCTTGAACGTGAACGACAGATCGCAGCAAGCAATCGTGGCATGAGTCCACAAGAAATCGCTGCAAAATTATTGGAGGGCGCATGAGTTCGCACGCACTCACCTTAGCGGGCAAACATGCTTTGGTGACGGGTGGGGCGACGGGCATTGGTTTTGCAATCGCACTCGCGCTGTTAAACCAGGGCGCAAGTGTGACGATAGCGGGTCGCTCCGAGGACCGTTTGCAAAGCGCGATGAATCGATTCAATTGTCCGACACGACTTAATTATGTGGTGCTCGATGTGAGTGATGCGGTATCGGTTGCACAGGGATTTAAAATCGCGACCGAAAAATTCGGCCCCATTGAAATATTGATTAATAACGCGGGGCAAGCACAATCAGCCCCCTTCCTGAAGACTGAATTGGCCTTGTGGCGGCAAATGCTGGATGTTAATTTAACGGGAAGTTTTATCTGCGCACAACAAGCCCTCCCTGCCATGCTGCAATCGGGTTGGGGACGCATTGTGAATATCGCTAGCACCGCTGCGCTCAAAGCCTACCCCTACGTAGCTGCTTATTGCGCGGCTAAACACGGCCTGATCGGCTTAACCCGTGCCTTAGCCTGTGAAGTGGCGACCAAAGGGGTGACGGTCAATGCGGTGTGTCCGGGGTATACCGAAACAGAATTGCTGCAAGAAGCGCTTGCCAATATCATGCAAAAGACCGGACGTAGTGAACAAGAAGCGCGTGCAGAATTGGCTGCGCATAATCCGCAAAAACGTTTAATACAAGCGAGCGAAGTGGCTGATGCCGTTGTGTGGTTATGCGCACCGAGTAGCGCATCGCAAAACGGACAAGCCATTGTCGTCGCTGGTGGCGAGGTGATGGGATGAGCACACAGCCAAGCAATCAACATCGGGATGATCAAAACATCGATTTAGAAACCCGTTTAACCGAAGATCATCACGCTGCGCTGAAGTTGTGGCTGCGTATGTTATCGTGCACCGTGATGGTGGAAAGCGAAATCCGTAACCGCTTGCGTAGCGAGTTCGAAATTACCTTGCCGCGCTTTGATTTAATGGCGCAATTAGAACGCCACCCTGACGGTTTGCGTATGGGCGAACTCTCCAAGCGCATGATGGTCACCGGTGGTAACGTGACGGGAATTACGGATCAGTTGGAACAAGAAGGTTTGGTTGAACGTGTGATCGAGGCTAAAGATCGACGTGCGTATAGCGTTAAACTCACCAACGCAGGACACAAGGCATTTGCTCGTATGGCACAAGTACACGAGGCCTGGGTCGCTGAATTATTTTCTGGTTTGAATGCGGAACAAAAAAACGCGATGGTCGATTTACTGTCGAAATTAAAAAATAGTTTGACCACCGATGTGAGCTAAGAGAGAACGACCATGACACAATATTTATCCGGCGAACGCGATCATTTAGTGGGCAATCATCAAACATTGGCGACTTATCAGGCGCAGCACTTTCTGTATCAAGTCGATGCTAAGGTAGCGACGATTACTTTAAATCGTCCCGAGCGTAAGAATCCCTTAAGCTTTGAGTCTTATGCCGAGTTGCGCGACCTTTTTCGTGCAATGGTTTTTGCCGATGACATTAAAGCGATCGTCATCACAGGTGCGGGGGAGAATTTTTGCTCTGGTGGCGATGTGCACGAAATTATCGGTCCGCTGACACAATTAGATATGCCCAGCTTATTACGTTTTACGCAAATGACAGGTGATCTGGTCAAAGCCATGCGTGCATGTCCACAGCCCATTATTGCTGCGGTCGATGGCATTTGTGCGGGTGCTGGCGCGATCATCGCAATGGTGTCGGATATTCGCATGGGTACAGCCCGTAGCAAGACCGCATTTCTATTTACCCGGGTTGGTCTGGCTGGATGCGATATGGGGGCTTGCGCTATTTTGCCGCGCATCATCGGTCAGGGACGCGCTTCCGATTTGCTTTACAGTGGTCGGACGATGACGGGTGAAGAGGCTGAACGCTGGGGTTTTTTCAATCGCTTATGTCCACCCGAACAGGTTTTGTCTGAGGCAAAAATGTATGCGCACAATCTCGCACAAGGCCCTACTTTTGCGCATGCAATGACCAAAAAAATGTTGCATCAGGAATGGGATATGGGCGTTGATGCCGCGATTGATGCAGAAGCACTTGCTCAAGCGGTGTGCATGAAAACGAATGACTTT
>JAHFQV010000166.1 GCA_023259175.1 Oxalobacteraceae bacterium
CAACATGAGGGTAAAACCAAGCAACAAAGACAAACGATAGGGTCGCGCAAAACGCCACAAGCGAAACAGAGTCCAAGTTGACGGTGGAGTATGAATCACTTTAGTGCAGACTGGGCACTCCTCCTGATCAGGCTCCAACACCGCTTTACAACTAGGGCAAAGATTTTGCTCGACTTGAACTGCCTTCTGCCCAGTCAGGACGAACTGCGATTGATCACGAAAAGCGTCAATCAATCGCAGCATCAATAAATTTTGACCCAATGTAAAACGCCAGTGCGCAAGCAAGCCGTTCTCGTCCAATAATTCCACATGCCCGACCCCTGCGTGATCATGATGCGTCATGCGAAGTGCGGGCGCATAAGGCCAGGCCTGCCAATCTTGCACATCAGATGAATACGCCAATATCCTTTGATTGGTCACGAGTATCAAACCCGCCCTAAAACGCAGGCCTTGATCGAGATCGGTTTCGGCAAACTGCAGCGCAACTTCATTCGCCATCAGTTGCACTTGAACTTCTTTGAGCCAAATCCCAGGCAAAGTTAAATCCGAATTCTGCAATTGTGAAACGCTCATTGTGGAAGCAACTCCCAAAAAAATAAAACAAATTTAAGTTTCGTGCCTATCGCACATAAACAAACAACAATAATGTCACCATGATTGCAGCTTGCTGTATCACTGAAAGCCGAAATTACGGTATTCTGTCGAAAAGAGCGTTTTAAAATTTTATTTTTTGAACGCGCAATTGTCCGCCAAGCATCATGGAGTATACCAGCAAGCCAAGACGAAGCAGCCAAAATAGAACGCAATGAGCAATGAGCAATGCAGTTTGCACACCACTTCATAAAATTAAGCAAAACTAAAGTAGATAAGCCAGATTTGACCGCATGCCTAGCATGAACGCACTTTCGTTTTAGCCTACTCAAACTAAATTTATATTCATGACGACCCAAAAGAAAGACATCCAAGCCTTACGTACAAGCCATTTACGCGGCCCGAATATTTGGACTTATCGCCCTGTGATCGAGGTCTGGCTCGACATCGGTGAATTTGAAAAACTACCCTCCAACCAACTCCCAGGTCTATATGAACGCTTAACGAGCGCCCTTCCTGGCTTGGCTGAGCATCGATGTGGCGTTGGTGAACCTGGGGGATTTTTATTGCGACTGCAGGAAGGCACTTGGGTCGGACATATTTTGGAACACGTCGTGTTAGAACTCCAAAATCGTGCGGGCATGAAAACTGGATTTGGCCAAACCCGCTCAACCCATATCGAAGGCGTGTATAAAATGGCCTTCCGCACCCGCCAAGAACAAGTCGGGCGCGCTTGCCTCACTGTAGCGCGCGAGCTGCTACTGGCACTCATCGAAGACCAAAGCTTCCCCTTAGAGAGCGAAATTGAACGCCTGCGCGACATGGTCGATGATCTCTGCCTGGGACCTAGCACAGCCCACATTGTAGACGCGGCGACGCAGCGTGGCATCCCCTTCATTCGACTCACCGAAGGCAATCTAGTACAGCTTGGTCACGGCGCTGCCCAACGGCGCATCTGGACAGCCGAAACCGACCGAACCAGCGCAATCGCTGAAAGTATCGCCAGCGATAAAGACATGACCAAATCTTTACTGCAAGCCTGCGGCGTACCCGTCCCTGAAGGTGCCTTGGTGAGAAGCCCAGAACAAGCCTGGGAAGAAGCACAGGACATCGGCTTACCCGTCGTCATCAAGCCTTATGATGGCAACCACGGACGCGGTGTTTCACTCAACTTAATGACAGAAGAAGATGTCATCGCGGCCTACCACTTAGCGGCACGCAAAGGCGACAGCAAGAGCGTTTTAGTCGAACGCTATGTCACCGGCAATGAACACCGCTTGCTAGTGGTTGGCAATCGTTTAGTCGCTGCGGCCAAGGGCGAATCGCTGTGGGTAACTGGTGACGGAAAATCCAATATCAATCAACTCGTTGACAGCCAAATCAATATCGATCCACGTCGAGGTACTGGCGAAGATTCTCCGCTTAACATCGTCACCGCAGATCAATGCGCCGAGGTCATTCTCGAACTCAAACGCCAAAATATGAACGGCGAATCGATCCCACTCGAAGCGCAAAAAGTTCTGATACAACACAATGGCAATGTCGCCATCGACGTGACTGACGACGTACATCCTGAAATTGCGCGCATTGCTGCACTGGCGACCCGTATCGTCGGCTTAGATATTGCAGGCATCGATTTAGTGTGTGATGACATCACCCGCCCATTACAAGAACAGGCCGGTGCGATCATCGAAGTCAATGCTAGCCCCGGTTTATTGGCACACTTAAAACCAGCGCAAGGACAAGCACGCGACATCGGCTCGGCCATTATCGAACATTTGTTTGGGAAGGAAGATAACGGGCGCATTCCTATCATTGGCATCAGCGGCAGTCGGGACACTCAATACATCGCCCAACTTCTCGGTAAAATGTTGAGCATGAATGGTCAGTACACCGGTGTCTCCTGCGCCGATGGTTTATTTCTAGATCAACGTCAAGTCGTCAAATCCGATTGCACCACTTGGGAGGCTGGGCAGCGCCTGCTACTCAATCGTAATGTGCAAGCAGCCATTTTTGAAAGCAATGCCAAAACCATTCTCAGTGATGGACTCGCTTACGACAAATGTCAGGTCGGACTCATCACCGATCTAGATGGACATGAATCACTTGCGGAATTTTATATCACCCAAGCAGATCAAATGTTCAAAGTCATGCGCTCACAGGTAGACGTGGTGCTCCCTCAAGGCTGCGCGGTCATTCATGCGCAAATTTCCGATGCACAAGACTTAGCCGAGCTCTGCGATGGTGACGTCATTTTTTACGCAAACAATGCCCAATCAAGTACCATCAAAAAACATCTCGCCGCTGGAAAGCGCTGCGTTTATGTTCAAGACGGTGCAATCCTATTGACACACGGCAGCGTTGAACAAAACCTGCTTTCGACATCCGCGCTCAAATCACAAGATGGCGCGGCCATTGACACCGTTTTAGCGGCCGTCGCAACGGCATGGGCACTTGATATCGCGCCTGACTTGATGGTCGCCGCATTGCGCAGTTTTGAAATGTCCAAGCGACCGTAGCGAGCTTCAAAAATAAGCTCAAAAAAACAAACTCAAAAGCAAAAAACAAAATAGGAAAAAGGTTTATGGAAGTAACTCGAATCAGGGCATTGCGCGGTCCAAATCTTTGGAGCCACCACACAGCCATTGAAGCCATCGTTCGTTGCGAACCGGAAGAATTATCCATCAATGAACTCGCCGAATTCGAAGCGCGACTACGCGCCCTATTCCCCGACATCGGGCCGCTCCAAGCCACCGGACACGACGACGCAATTCCGATGGCGCGCATCCTCGAATTATCCACGCTCGCGTTGCAAGCCCAAGCCGGTTGCCCCGTCACCTTTAGCCGCACCACACCGACCTTGGAAGCAGGTCTGTTTCAAGTTGTAGTCGAATATTCAGAAGAAGATGTCGGTCGCCTAGCGCTCAGACTAGCAGAACAACTTTGCACTGCCGCGCGCAACAATACCGCTTTCGATCTCGGCGCTGCGCTACACCAATTACGCGAACTCGACGAAGACCTGCGTTTAGGGCCATCAACCGGCTCCATCGTCTATGCTGCCGTGGCTCGCAATATCCCCTATCGCCGCCTCACCAGCGGCAGCCTCGTCACTTTCGGCTGGGGTAGTAAACAAAGAAAAATCCAAGCCGCCGAGATGGACGGCACCAGCGCAATTGCCGAGGCGATCGCACAAGACAAAGAGCTCACCAAAAAATTATTAGATGCAGCAGGCGTACCTGTACCACTTGGGCGCACCGCCATCGATGTCGATGATGCTTGGAAAATTGCCTGCGAAATTGGCCTGCCTGTCGTCGTCAAGCCGAAAGATGGCAACCAAGGAAAAGGCGTGACGGTCAACGTCACCAGCCGCGAGCAACTCGCCGCAGCCTACCTAGCTGCCAGCGAATTTCGCGATGACATTTTGGTCGAACGCTACTTACCAGGCAATGATTTTCGCTTACTTGTCGTGGGCAACAAACTCGTTGCCGCCGCACGGCGTGACCCACCGCAAGTTGTCGGCGATGGCACCCATACGGTACGCGAATTAGTCGAACAAGTGAACAAAGACCCGCGCCGTGGTAGTGGTCACGCAACCTCCTTGACCAAAATTCGTTTCGACGACATCGCGTTAGCCAGCTTGGCAAAACAAGGCTACGATGCCGACACCGTCCCGCCCAAAGGAGGGCGCGTTATCCTACGTAATAACGCGAACTTATCCACGGGCGGCTCAGCCACCGATGTCACCGACGACGTACACCCTGAAGTCGCTGCACGCGCAGTGGCGGCGGCGCAAATGGTCGGCCTCGATATTTGTGGTGTAGACGTGGTGTGCGATAGCGTCTTAAAACCCATCGAAGAACAAAATGGCGGAGTTGTTGAAGTCAACGCCGCACCCGGCTTACGCATGCATCTTTCCCCCTCTTTTGGCAAAGGCCGTGCAGTCGGAGAAGCCATTGTGTCGGCCATGTTTGCCGACGGCGAAGACGGACGAATTCCAATTATTGCGGTCACCGGAACCAACGGCAAAACCACCACCGTGCGCCTCATTTCACATCTACTCACCACAAGCGGACTGCGCACTGGCATGACCAATACCGACGGCGTGTATGTCGAAGGCAGACAAATCGACAGTGGCGATTGCAGCGGCCCACGCAGCGCACGTAATGTCTTATCACACCCCGATGTCGATGCCGCCATTTTCGAAACCGCGCGCGGCGGTGTCCTACGTGAAGGTTTAGCCTACGACCGCTGCAAAGTTGCCGTTGTCACCAATATCGGCACAGGCGATCACCTCGGTCTCAACTACATCACCACCGTTGAAGACCTTGCCGTACTCAAACGCGTCATCGTACAAAACGTAGCCGACAACGGCGTGGCCGTACTCAATGCAGCCGACCCCATCGTCGCAGCAATGGCCAGTAATTGTACCGGCGCAGTTGCTTTCTTTGCCGTTGATGGACAGCTCCCCAACATGGCTGCACATCGAGTACAAGGCCATCGTGTCGTTTTCATTGAAGACAATCACCTCGTCGCCATCGAAGGCAAACTCACGCAAAAAATTTCACTTGCCGACATCCCCATCACACGTAATGGTAGTATCGGCTTTCAAGTAGAAAATGTCATGGCATCAGTCGCCGCAGCATGGGCCATCAACACCCCTTGGGATGCCATCCGTACCGGCCTAAAAACCTTCGTCAATGACAGCGACAACGCCCCGGGGCGCTTCAATGTATTCAACTACAAAGGCGCAACCCTCATCGCTGACTACGGCCACAACCCCGATGCCATCACAGCCCTAGTACAAGCCGTGCAAACCATGCCAGGCAAACGCCGCTCGGTCGTCATCAGTGGCGCAGGCGACCGGCGCGATCAAGATATTCGCCAACAAACCGAAATTCTAGGAAGCGCCTTTGACCAAGTCATCCTCTACCAAGATCAATGCCAACGTGGTCGCGCCGACGGCGAAGTCCTAGCACTCCTACGCGAAGGCCTCAAAGACGCAAAACGCACCACTGAAATACAAGAAATCAACGGCGAATTCATCGCCATCGACACCGCCCTCGCAACACTCAAGGACGGCGACTTATGTTTAATCCTAATCGACCAAGTAGAAGAAGCCCTAGCGCACATCGCCAAGAGAATCGCAGAGGCTTGAA